>NZ_JAIUJZ010000180.1:0-1820 GCF_020176775.1 Saccharopolyspora sp. 6M | reverse complement strand
CGGACTGTTCGTCCCATCTAGTTGGTCGAACGGTCCGTTCACTCGCGAGGTGGGCGGGATCGGTTCGGTGGTCGGGTGAGCAGGGCTGATCCACGTGGGCGGACGGGCCGTGCACCCGGCGCCGGGCCGGGTGGAAGTGGGTGGGCGGTCCGCCCGTCCGGCGGTTGTGGCGAACGGTCGTTCGCTTCGAAGTGGAGGTGCGATGGGTGGGGACGAGCGGTTCCGGGCCGAGCAGGTGACCGGCGCGTGCGCGGAGCACGGGGAAGGGCCCGTGTGGCACGACGGCTGGCCGGGGCTGCGGTGGGTGGACATGCTCGCCGGCGACGTGCTCACCCTGCTGCCGGGCGGCGCGGTGCGGCGGACGCACGTCGCAGCGGTGGTGGCGGCGCTGCGGCCCCGAGCCGGCGGCGGGGCGGTGCTCGCCGTGGAGCGCGGGTTCGCGTTCGCGGACGACGAGCTCACCGACGTCCGGCCATTGAGTCCGTTGTGGACGGACCCGGGCGTGCGGATGAACGAGGGCGGGTGCGACCCGGACGGCCGCTTCTACTGCGGATCGATGGCCTACGACGCGACGCCGGGCGCGGGCGCGCTGCACCGGCTGGACGGCACCGGGAACGTCGAGGTGGTGCTGGCCGGGGTGACGATCTCGAACGGCCTGGCGTGGAGCCCGGACGGCACGACCGCCTACTACGCGGACACCCCGACGCAGCGGGTGGACGCCTTCGACTACCGCGGCGGCGAGCTCACCCGCCGGCGCGAGCTGGTGCGGATCGCCCCGGAGCTCGGCGCGCCGGACGGGCTGACCGTGGACGCGGCGGGCTGCCCGTGGGTGGCGCTGTGGGGCGGGGGAGCGGTGCACCGCTACTCGCCGGAGGGCGCGCTGCTGGCGGTGGTGGAGCTGCCGGTCCCGCGCGTCACGGCCTGCACCTTCGGCGGCCCGGACCTCGCGGACCTGTACATCACGACGTCCCGGCAGGAGGTGGACCTGCGCGCGTACCCGGAGTCGGGGGCGCTGTTCGTGGTCCGCGGCGCGGGGCGCGGCCTCCCGGTGGTGCCGTACGTGTCCACATAGGACTACAACACGTGCCCGGTCGGTCACCGGGAGGCGCTCGGCAAGCTCTCGGCAACTCGTTGACAACCTTGCGCAAGATGCCGTTCGATGGCTCGCACCCGCACCGATCACCGGCGACGTGCGGTGTCGAGGAGGAGACGTGGCGGCAACGCTCACCGAGGTCGCGAAGCACGCGGAGGTGGCCCTGTCCACCGCCTCCCGCGCGTTCAGCGAACCCGGCAGGCTCGGCGCGGACACCCTCCGCAAGGTGCTGGCCGCCGCCCAGGAACTCGGCTACGACCCGGGCCGCACCCGCCACCCCGCGCCCCCGCGGGGCGGCACCGTCGCCGTCGTCGTCCCGGACATCGCGAACCCGGTGTTCGGCGCCTTCGTGAAGGCCGCCCAGGCCGAGGGATGGCACCGGTCGCAGACGGTGCTGCTCGCCGACACCGCGTTCGACCCGGACCGGGAGCGCGACGTGCTCGCCCACCTGCGGGGTCGCGCGGACGGGATCGTGGTGTGCTCGCCGCGGCTGGACGCGGAGGAACTGCTGGCGCTGTGCGGGCGGACCCCGGCGGTGCTGGTGAACCGGGCGGCGACCGGGGTCGACTGCGTGCTCTCCGACGCCACCGACGGGCTGCGGCAGGCGGTGGACTACCTGACCGCGCTGGGCCACCGCCACCTCTCCTACGTGCAGGGTTCGACGCGGTCCTGGTCGAACGCGCACCGCCTCGGCATCGTCACCGCGCTCGCCGAGCAGGCGGGCGCG
>NZ_JAIUJZ010000179.1:0-16623 GCF_020176775.1 Saccharopolyspora sp. 6M | reverse complement strand
GGTTCAGGCGGGGGTGGGGGTGCCGGTGGAGCCGTCGTTCCACTCGTCGCGCAGCGTCTTCGCGCGGTCGCGGCTGACGTGCAAGGTGGTGCGGATCGACTCCGCCGAGGCCGGGTCGACGCGGCCGTCTCGGTGGGCCTGGCGCAGCTCGTCGCGCAGCTGCTCCATCGACCGCGACCGGGGGTGCCGGGTGGCCTTCACGCGCCCGGTCTTACGCGGAGCGGGAGGGGTATCCCGTCGCTGATCAGAGGCGGTGTCGGGGGTCTCCTCGACCGGCACCGCGGGAGGGGTCTCCCGAGGGGTCTGCGGGGCGTCGCGCAGGTACTGCTCGACCTCGTCGGCCAACTGCGCCGCCCGGTCGATGCCGGAGGGGTCCGGGGCGTCGTCGCCGAGGCCGGGCGCGGTGGTGCGCTGAAGCCGGGCGCGGCCGGTCATCGAGCGGCGCAGAGTCACCGTGGCGGGGGCGTGCAGCCCCACGACCCGGCCGTGCTCGTCGACCCGGCCCACCGACTGCCGCAGCGCGGCACGCTCCATCCGCGCCGCCCGCCGGGCGGCGATCCGCTCGCGGCGGGTGCGGCGGGTCCGGGTGGGCCCGGCGGTGATCAGCTGGTGCACGATCACCCCGCCGATCGAGACCAAGGCCATCACGACCGCCGCACCCAGCCCGCCACCGGGGAGGGTCAGCCCGTGGGTGAAGTTCAAGACCCCCGCCACCGTGGCGAACGTCCACACCCCCACCTGCAACGCACCGGCGGGCTTGCCCTCACGGCGGGCGGCGTGCGCGGCGACCGCGAACGCCCACATCGATCCCTCCGAGAACAGCGGCAACCCCCAGCCCAGAGCGGGGCCGAAGATCTCGGCGCCGTAGTCGGCCATCGCCGACCACGCCAGCACCGCCGGGACCAGCACAATCACGCCCATCAGCAGCTCGATCGGATGCCCCGCCAGCCACACCCGGACCTCCCGGACCCGTGCACGGCGGGCAGCGGCGGCAGCCTCGCGCTGCTGGTGAGCCTGCTCCCGCTCGGCGCGGCGCTGCTCGCCCTGGGCGGCCAACACCGTGGCCTTGCCCTCGGCACGCAGCTTCTCCGCCTCAGCCTTACGCAGCTCGGCCTCACCACGAGCATTCGCGCGGGCGGCCTTGGGGTCGTAGTAGACGCTCATCGCTGGGTCTCCTCTCGCGGATGGCGGGGACGGGTGACGGTGCGGACAGGCTGCGGCGGGATGCGGGCGATCCAGCCCAGAAGGCGCTCGGCGGTGCGGTCGAGCACGTGCACACCGAAGGCCAGGGCAACCGCCGGGACCCGCACCAGCACCGCGACGGTGAACAGCGCCGCCACCCAGAACGCGCGTGGTGCGGTGTAGGCCCGCAGGTAGTCCAAAGTGGAATTCACGACGCCACCCCCGAACCCGCCGGAAGCGCGATCGACTGGAGACGGCGGGCCTGCTCGGTGTGGACCTCGGCGGCGGTAGCGGCCGCGCCCAGCAGCGGCGCCCACCCCAGGTGCTCGGCGAGCCGGGAGTAGGCCGCGGCCAAGCGCCCCTCGGCGGCGGCGAGCGCGGTACGCCCGGCCTCCTGCGCGACGACATCAGCCCGGGGCACGCGCCGGGACACCGCGGCCAGATAGGCCGCGTGCGCCGCTGCCACTTCGGCGGCGATCTCACCCGGCACGGTGATCCGCACCGGTCGCTTGCGGTTTAGCATCGGAGGTCTCCTGTCGATCGTCAGGTCGGTAGGTGGGGCCCGGCCCAACAGGCACTCGTGGTGGAGGAACTGTTGGGCCGGGGCGCCGCTAGCAGCGGTCGTCGAGGTCCCGGAGCCGAGCGAGCAGCCGGTGGGGATCACCGGCCACGCCGTGGCGGATCGCCGCCGCTTGCGGCGACGTGCTCGGCCAGGGCGCGGACACGCACATGGCGGTGCCGGTCGGCAGCAGGGGCGAACCGTCGGCCAGCCCGCGCAGGCTCAGCCTCAGAAACGGGTCGTCGCCGCGATACACGCCACGGCTCATGTCCACGATCCGCATGTCCTCGGCCCACCGGGTCAGCACCGCGGCGCGCTCCCCGTCCGGGGCGTCGAGCATGAGGAACACCGCGTTGTACTGGGGGTCGTAGGACGCGGTGACCGCGCCATAGCCGAGCAGCCCCGCCCGCAGCTCCAGCTTGGGCAGCTGTTGAATGGACATCCTGATCTCCTCTCGGGTGGTTCGTCGGTGTGCTCCGGTCACTGCTCGCCGGACTCGCCGGCGGCGTGCTGCTCGGCGCGGTCCGCGCGGGTTTCGAGGCCTTCGGCGCGGTACTCGTAGCGGCTGAACGCCGCGTCGAACGCCGCGGCCAGGGGCGACCACACGTCCTCCCGTTGCCCGGCCAGGCCGTAGGCGTCGGAAAGCAAGCGCGCCGCCACACCCCACGACCGCAGGTGCGACGGGCGCACCTCGCGGCGCTCGTCCGCGGCCAGCCACGCGTCGGACGCGGCGCTGTAGGCCGCCCAGCCGTCGTCGATCTGCTCGGCCAGGTGCGAGGGCACCTCGACCAGGCGGGTCGTCAACACTCGGTGCGCCTTGGCCAGCACCTCGTGGTGGTCGAACGCCAACGGGCCGTTCAGCGCTTCCGACAGCGGCACCCACCGGGCGTCGCGGGCGTCGTCTCCTGCGACCGGCGCCGGCACGTGGTCCAGCAGTGCGCCGAAGGCCACCGACACCACCCGGCCCCGCGGATCACGGTCGGGGTCGTCGAACACCCCGACTTGCGTCAGGTTCGCGGTGTGCAGGCCGGTTTCCTCCCGCAGCTCCCGGGCCGCGGCCTCGGCGAACCGCTCGCCCTGGTCGACGTAGCCGCCGGGCAGCGCCCACGACCCGGCGAACGGGTCCCAGCCGCGGCGGATCAACAGCACGTGCGGCATGTGCTTGTGGTGGGCGATCAGAACGATGTCGGTGGTCAGGTGCGCACCGGTGATCTCAGACATGAGTGTCCTTTCTCGACTTCGAATTCACAGCGACGCTTGGTAGGCCATGACCTGCTCGTCTGCGGCACGAACCTGTGTCACGGCCTGCGTGATCAGGTCGCTGGCGGCTGCGTAGCGCGTCAGCGCCTGGCGGACCTCGTCCCGCACCGAGCCCTCCGTGGCCTCCCGCAGCACCGCCCGGACCGTCGAGACGAGGTATTCCGCGTCGGAGAGCCCCAGCGCCGCGTTCCCGGAAGTGTGCAGCGACTGCGACAGGAACTGGTGAACCTGCTCAACGTCGGACATGACGAAACCTCCTGGTCAGCGGGTGGTGATGTCGCCGGACCCGGTGCGCAGCCCGGAGCGGTCGAGGTGGATGCCGGGGGCGGCCGTGGCGGCGATGTCGCCGGAGCCGGTGCGCACCCGCAGCGGGGCGTGAGCGGCCAGGTGCACGCGGACGTCTCCGGAGCCGGCGCGCAGCGACGTGGTCCGGGTCGCGGCGCGCACGGTGATGTCCCCAGAGCCGGTGCGGGCGTCGAGTTCGCCGGTGCGGTCGGCGACGATGTCACCGGAGCCGGTTTTCACGGTCGCGACGGTGGCCTCCCCGATGCGCACCGAGCCCGAGCCGGTCGTGGCGCGCAGCAGCGTCAGCGGGCCGCTGGTGGAGATCTCCGCCGAGGCCGCGTCCAACTCGACCTGCTGCCCGCCGGGAACCATGACCTCCGCGATGACGCCACCACCGGCGCCGGTCACCACCGTGGCGCCGCCGGTGATGACGGTTCCGCCGGAGATCGTGATTCCCGAGGACGAACCGAAGACGACGTGCGTGTCGCCAGCCGTGAACACGCTGGTCCCGCTGCGGTGCACCACCGTGCGCGCCGGGGCGTTCGTGGCCGGGACGGTCACCGACAGCAGGTCGCCGAGCTGGGAGACCGCGGTCTGCTCGATCGCCTCGACCGCGTAGGTGTCGGACGGGTCCTGCGCGGTGAGCCGGACCTCGGCGTGCTCCACACCGGGAACCGCGGTGACCCGGATGCGCCCGGCGGGCAGGCGCAGCCGCAGCCGTCCCGGGCCGGAGTGCAGGTGATGCGTGATGGTGCGCGACATGAAGGGGTCCTTTCTGGACGGTGTGAGTCAGAGCTGGGCGGCGTAGGTGCGGATCTGGTCGGCCGACACGGCCAGCTGCCCACCCGCGGTGTGCACCGCGTCACCGGTGACGCCGTACTGCGCCAGGACCTGCTGAACCTCGTCGCGGCTGGAGGACTGGGCGACCTGGGCCACCGCCTGCCGCGCGCCATCCACAGCGCGGGCGGCTTCCGCCAGCGCGTGCTGGGCCTGCTCGGTCATCTCCACAGCGCGAGCCAGCACACCGCGGATCTCGTCGATGCCGGACATGGAAGAACCTCCAGAGGAAGTAGGGAGCGAAGGAGAACTACGAGGAGCGGGCACCGCCGGGGCGGGTGTTGCCATCGGACGGCTCGGCCGGGCACGCTCCATCGCGGCGAGCACCGCCGCGCGGTCCATCCGCCTGGTACGGCCGAGTTCGTCGGCCACGGCGGCGATGTGATCCCAGTCCTCACCGACGATCTTGTTGGCCAGATTCAGCCCGTTTGCGATCACCTCGTCCGCAGGACGAGTCGTGCGATCGGCGCTGCCGAGGATCGAGGCCGTGTCAAACGCGGCCTGCCAGGCGGCATCGACCAGATACGTCTGGGTGTGCAGCCCGTTACGGCGCTGCCAGGCGATTTCCGAGGACACCCCGGCCATCGCCATCGTCGACCAGGTCGCCAACGGAATGCCGTTCGAGTGATCCCAGTCCACCGTCCCGCCACGGATGGTCGGCGAACCGGACAGATCCATTTCGTCGTTCCGGATGACCGCCTCGGTCATCTGCGCGCCCAGCGCCTCACCGACCACGGCATGCGCTGCCTCGTGCACCGCCGTCAACTCCGCGCGCTGCCGATCCGAGATACCCAGATACGTCCCGAAACTGAGCACCGGACCGTGCCGGTCAGCCAGGCGATACAAGCCGGACAGGCACGCCTCACACGTCATGGTCTGTACCGGGTCACGCCACGCACGGGTGTCCTCCGGGCGCCAGCCACCCGTGATGATCCGCTGCTGGCACGCCGAACACATCGCATCCGCCCGCGAACACTGAAACGGCGCCATCATCACCACCCCGCCTCAGCACCCGGCCGTGACCAGGGCAGCCACGAACAACCACACCCAATGCCACGACTGATCCAGCACGTACGCGCCAGTACCCAAGTGCGGGTTGTCATCCCGACCCGACCGCGGCGCACCGAGCCGGTAGAACTCGCCCCGGCCGACCGCCTCAGCCAGCCCCGCCAAGGTGTGACGCCGATCCGCCCAGTAGTGCGTGACCGCACTGACCACCTGGCCCAGCACGAACCCGACCGTGCTGATCGGCAGGCCCAGCACCACCCACAGCAGTGCGACGGTTCCGGCGGTCGCGGCGGTGTAGGACAGCACGTGCTTCGCGCAGGCGACCCGGCCCAGCCAGTCCGGGCGGCCCTTGTTCTCCGCCTGGTGCGAGGTCTGCAACCAGTGATCAGCGACGTGGTGCGCGACCAGCAACGCAGGTAGAACGGCAGCGAACGTCACCGCGGAGTCCAGCCCCATCACGCGACCTCCCCGAGCTCCACGACCCCACCGCCGGCGCGCAGCCGCTTCCGCTCGATCGCCGTGGTGCCACCCCAAATCCCCGGCTCACCGGTCCGGAGCGCGAACTCCAAGCAGGACTGCCGGATCGGGCACCGCCCGCAGATCCGCTTCGCTCGGCGGATCACGCCGACGTCCGGACCCTGCCCGGGCATGAACGCCTCCGGGTCCGTCTCCGCGCACTCCGGCGCCGCCCCGAACTCCGAACCCGGCAACCGAGACAGCAGCCGGTAAAGGTCGTCGCCGCGGTCGATGCGCTGCTTCGCGGTGCTCACGCGACCACCCCCGCCGCCGACACCCGCGTCGACTGCACCCGCCGCGCGTCCTGACGACGAGCCCGACGCTCCGCCCGCCGCAGCTGCACCTCGTCCATCCCCGGACCACCCAGCACACCCCGGCGCTGCGCGTCCTCGGCCTCCTGCGCCGCCTGCGCCAACAACTCCAGGTCGGACAGCTCCGACTCCGGCATCTCTGACACCTCGATTGCGCTCTGGATGTTCATCTCGTTCGTGCTCCTTTCCGTCTGACTCGCTAAATCTAACGCTAGATCTAGCGCTTGCAAGAGCTACTGGTGGGTAACTTCGGGCTTGGCTGGGCGTGCCGCTGGCTCCAGCGCTACGGAAATCGCTAGAATTTGCGCAGATCAGACCAGCTTTAAGGGGTAGCTAGTGGGCGAAGACTGGGATGCGGTCGCAAGCGCGATTAACACCCGAATGGAGCAACTGAGCCTGAGCCAGAGCGGACTCGTGAACCGATCTGGAGTCAGCGCTGCGACGCTACGAAAACTCCAGCGGAACTACCCAGGCGGCAAGCCGAGGACGCGCACCCTGGAGGACGTCTCCAGGGCACTTGGCTGGCCCCCGGGACACCTAACGCAGGTACTGAACGGTCACGGCTCAGCAATCCCGGACACCGGTCCTGAAGCTGAGATCGCAGCACTCCGCGCCGAAGTGGCAGAACTGAGATCCCGGGTCGAGGCCATCGAGTCCACTAGTTCGCAGCCTGACTGAAGAAGGTAGCCAGGCCGTCCACTGCTCCACCGAACAGCCCGAGGACGTTGCGGACGAGCTGAGCAGCCTCCACTGGCTGCTGAACAACGAATGCGAGAACGGCGAGCATGACGAGCGCACCAATCAACTTGGGAAGCATGCCACCGCCACTAGTGGGCATTCCTGGAAAAGTCTGCTTAGCCATTGGTCTCCCCTTCCGTCGCTCCGCCCCGTTGGCGAAGTAGCTACAGATTCGCCGCAAAAGAGGGGACGGCTTCACCGCACAGCGGGACGACTAGGGACGTCCACTGCTAGCGTCAGACGTCCCTAGTCGTCCCAGACGTCACGATCAAGGAGCTTCATGCCCAACGATCGCCTGCGAGACGCCCTGCTCGGCGTTGGCATGTCCCCGGAGGACCTCGCCGACGCCGTCGGGGTCGACCCGAAGACGGTGTCGCGCTGGATCAGCGGGGGGCGGGCGCCGTACCCGAAGCATCGCTATCGAGCTGCCGCAGCACTTCAGCGAAGCGAGCAGTACCTGTGGCCCAACGCCGTCTCGCCACACAAGTCCGACGAAACAAGTCACTCCGAGATTGTTTCCTTCTACCCACACAGGGGTGGCATTCCACCCGAACTGTGGGATCAATTACTGGATAGAGCATGCTCCCGGATCGACATGCTCGTTTATGTCGGAATGTTCATGACCGAAAAGCCCAATCTGCTCAATGAGCTTAAGGACAAAGCGGGGACGGGCGCCAAGATACGCTTGCTATTCGGGAACCGAGACAGCGACGCAGTCATACAGCGCAGTACCGACGAGGGCATCGGAAGAGGAACCATTTCCGCCAAGATTGACCACGCGGTAGCACATTTTCGCCCGCTACAGTCGACACCGGGCGTTGATATCCGCAAACACGGAACCATCCTGTACAACTCCATTTATCGGTTTGACGATGAAATGATCGTCAACCCGCATGTGTGGGGGAAAATTGCCTCACATGCCCCAGCGTTCCACTTGCGCCGCCTATCAGGAGGAAGCCTTTTTCAGACTTACGCGGACAGCCTTGACGCCGTGTGGGACCAATCCGACTCGATTGAATCTTGGTGAAACCTTGCCCAAAAAAGACTACTTTGATGACCCGGAGGCACCCGTCGCCAATAGCCTCGTGGTGGCAGTGGCTGCGATCGTGCGGGACGAACTCGGCCGACTCTTGATGATCGAGCGCGCCGACAACGGGCTGTGGGCGATCCCAGGTGGAGCACAGGACCTCGGAGAAACCACCCGGCAAGCCGCGATACGCGAGGTGCGCGAGGAAACTGGAGTCGAGGTCGATGTCACCGACGTGGCTGGGATCTACTCCGACCCGCGTCACGTAATAGCGTACGACGACGGCGAAGTCCGGCAGGAGTTTTCAATTGTATTCCAGGCGCGCCGAATCGGCGGAGTCGAGAAAACTAGTTCAGAATCCCGGCAGGTGCATTGGGTTGAACCTGCCGGGATAAACGACCTGAACATTCACCCTGCAATGAGGATGCGGATAGAGCACGCACTGGAGGGTCGCACGGTACCCTACCTAAGCTAGCCCTTGCTCACCCTCAACCGTTCGGCCGTGCGATCGACCGCACCCAACAGCACAGGCTCGGCAGCCGTGATGAAATCAGTTACCAAATGCCCTCGTCCGTAACGTTTCTTAATTTCCGCAATCCGATTCCGTGCAGTCGTCTCTCGCCCATCAGGCGTGGTCGTCAGATCGCAATACCACAATGCGTCTCGAACTGTTCCTTGCTCGTCCGTGTACTCGGCCAGCTCATCCGAGAGGCCTCGAAGCCCCGCTTCAAGCTCAGCGTAGGAGTGGTGTGCAACTAAGTGAACGAGGCGACGTCCAGCACCGATGTTCGAAAGGAAGTTGGCGCCGTCGAGTGGGTGGAATTCGGTGTGCGCGATGTCCGGCGCGTACCCCACGTCGTGCAGGACGGCGGCAGCTTCGAGCAAGGCGGCATCGTCACCGACCACGGCACGCAGGCTTCGAGCGCGACTTGCCACGCCCTGCACATGGGACCACCGACGGGGTAGAGCGGTGGCCAGCTTCGCTTCGGATGTTGAGAAAGCCCACGAGACCAGGGCCGGGCCAGTCTGCGTCGTCGGTACTGAACGGTCGGACCGGTAGGTCATCTGGAAGCTACCTCCAGGTGTGAGTGAACACGGGCCGTCGGATGAGCGTCACGGAACCGATCCTCCCAGCTCCGCCACGGACAATCCACGTACAAAACCTCACCTCAGTGCGCGAGAGACACGTTCTGCGCTGCGGAAACAGGCTGGCAGGCTTCAGCCCTCCGGAGGCAGGTGTCGCAGGTTCGAGTCCTGCCGAGGGCGCCCGACAAAAGGACGAGCAGTCGATGCTCGTCCTTTTTCGCGCGCTGAAGCGAAATTGCCTGCCGGGTCTTACTTCTCGGCCGCGACGCGGAGCACGTTGCGCACCATCCCGCCGAAGACCACGCCGTGGAACGGCGCCACGAGCCACCAGTAGAGGTGACCGGCCAATCCGCGCGGGACGAACACCGCACGCTGGCGGTAGTGCGAACCACCCGTGCCGTCCGGCTCCACGGTGAACTCCAGCCACGCCCGCCCCGGCAACCGCATCTCCGCGCGCAGCCGCAGCAACCTGCCCTCCACCAGCTCTTCCACCCGCCACCAATCGAGCGCCTCGCCGACCCGCAACCGCTGCGCGTCCCGGCGCCCGCGCCGCAAACCGACTCCGCCGGAGAGCTTGTCCAGGGCACCGCGCACCGCCCACAGCAGCGACGAGGAGTACCAGCCGTGCTCCCCACCCACGCCTTCGACCACGCGCCACAGCCGTTCCGGAGCCACCTGGCTACTGCCTTCGCGGACGTCCGCGTACACGGTCCCGCCGGACCAGGCCGGGTCCGAGGGCAACGGGTCCGAGGGGGCGTCCGACGGCGCCGCATCCGACCAGCGGGTCTCCACCTCGGCGTTCCGGACCTTGCGCAACGCCAGCTGCACCGAGCGGTCGTAGCCGGTAAGGCCGCCCGCCGGCCGCGGCACCAGTTCGTCGATGTCGTCCTCGGAGCAGACCGCCTCGTGGATCAGCGATTCGATCAGCGGCCGCCCGACGCTCTTCGGCACCGGCGTCACCACGTTGATCCACTGGGCGCTCAGCCACGGCGTCAGGACGCCCACCGACAGCATCCGCCGCGGCGGCAGGTCTGCCACGACCGCGTAGCGGCGCATCATCTCGCCGTAGGTCAGCACGTCCGGGCCGCCCACATCGAACGTCCGGTTGATCGAACTCGGCAGCCGGGACACCTCGACCAGGTAGTGCACGACGTCACGCACCGCGATCGGCTGCACCCGATTGGCCACCCAGCGGGGGGTCACCATCACCGGGAGCCGCTCGGTCAGGTGTCGCAGCATCTCGAAGCTCGCCGAACCCGAACCGATGATCACCGCGGCTTGCAGGACCACCGTCGGAACCCCGCTGCGCAGCAGGACCTCGCCGACCTCCGCTCGCGAAGCCATGTGCTCGGACAACTGCTCCCCCGCAGGATGCACCCCGCCCAGGTACACGATCCGCTGAACCGACGTCTCCCGCGCCGCCTGCCCCATCAGCAGCGCCGCACGCCGGTCCCGGGCCGCGAAACCCGACTCGGCCATCGCGTGCACCAGGTAGTAGACGACCTCGACACCGTCGCAGGCGGCCGTCACGTCCCCCTCGCGCAGCAGGTCGCCGCGGACCACCTCCACCTGGTCCCGCCAGGGCACGTCGCGCAGCTTCTCCGGATTCCGGACCAGGCAGCGGACCTGCCGCCCGTCCTCGAGCAGCCGGGGGACCAACCTGCCGCCGACGTACCCGCTCGCTCCCGTCACCAGACACACCATGGGCGAAGCCTGCAGCTCGCCCACCGCCCCCGCACTCCGACGGGCCGGTGCGATGAAGGGAACCTTCCTGCCACCGGTGGCAGGAAGGTTCCCTTCATTCGATGATCATTGCGGCCTGTGCGCCACACCCCGGACTTATTGAAAATGAGAGTCATTGTATTGTGGCCGCGGCGCACCGGGAGTCGCGTTCGCTCGCGACTCAGGCGCGAGAGCCCGATGGAGAGCACATGGATCACCAGGAAGAGCACCGGATCGGCGAGTACGCGGTGCGCCGCGCCCGCCCGGAGGACGTCGAAGGCGCGCGCCGGGTCATGCTCGACACGTTCTACAAGGAGTTCGGCCACGGCTACCACGCCCGCTGGCACTCCGACGTCGTGGACATCGAGGGCGCGTACCTGAAGAACCCGCGGCACGCGCTGTTCGTCGCGGTGCGCGACGGCGAGGTCGCCGCGACCACGGCGATCCGCTCCGGCGGCCCGCGCTGCCCCCCGCACCCCGAGTGGCTCGCGGCCCGGTACGGGGACGGCAGCACCGCGCAGCTGTTCCGGGTGTACGTGGACCGGCAGCACCGCCGCAACGGCCTGGCGAGCGCGCTGGTGTCGATGGCGTGCGACTTCGTCGCCGACACGCCCGAATATTCGACGATCTACCTGCACACGAATCCGGCGATCGAGGGTGCGGCGCCGTTCTGGCGCAGCGCCGCGACGGAGATCTACGACGCCCGGGAGGACTCCCGGTACAGCCCGAGCGTCCACTTCGAGATCCCGATCCCGGGCCGGTCCTCCGCCCGCCCAGGGGAAGCCGCCTTCGCGTTCCCGGACGTCGATTACGCCGGGTGATCTCGGCTGCGAGATCGTGTGGCCCCGTTCCTACCCGCTCGAGTGATGCGAACGCGCGTTCGACGGGGAAGCATGGAGGCATGTCCCCCTCCAAGCACCTCCCCGCTCGGCGACACCGCGAACTTCCCGGCCTAGGCCTGGCTGATCCGGCTCGTCGCGGCCTCGACCAGCGCGCTCGTCATCGGGTGTCGTGGCGCACGCAGCACTTCCGAAGCAGCGCCCTGTTCGACGATGCACCCACCGTCGACGATCAGGACGTGCTCGGCGAGATCGGCCACGACCCCGAGGTCATGGGTGATCAGCACCAAGGCGCACTCCGCGGTCCGCTGCAGCTCCTTGAGCAGGACGAGCAGCTCGGCCTGGGTGACGGTGTCGAGCCCGGAGGTGATCTCGTCGCAGATCAGCACCCGCGGTTCGGCGAGCAGTGCGCGCACCAGGGCAGCGCGTTGCAACTCACCCCCGGAGAGGGAATCGGGCCGCCGTGCGGTGATCTCCGCGTCGAGGCCGACGCGTTCGAACCACTCCGCCGCCCGTCGCCGCGCCTGCTGCCGGTCGACCCCGCGGAGCCGTTCGGCGGTCCGCGCTACCTGGTCGAGCACGGGCGCGAACTCGTTGAACGAAGCGCGCGCGTCCTGGAAGACGTACTGAACGTCGGCCAGCTGCTCCCTGCTGCGCCCGCGCAGGCGCGCGGCCAGCGGTATCCCGTCGAGCACGATCGTCCCTCGCCGCGGCGGGTGCAGTCCGGCGAGGCACCGGGCCAGCGTCGTCTTGCCGCTGCCGGAGCGGCCGACCACGGCGATCCGCCTGCCCCGGCCGACGTCCAGCGACATCCCGTGCAGCGTCTCGACCTTCCTGCCCCGGCCCCGGTGACCGACGACCAGGTCGTGCGCGGCGAGAACCGGCGGTTCGCAGTCGTCCTCGGCAGGTGCCAGTGGCGCTCTGGTGTCGGGCTGGGATTCGACGAGCAGCCGCGTGTAGGCGTGCTCCGGGGAGCCGAGCACCGCCGCGGCCGGGCCCGATTCGACGACGGCTCCGCCACGCATGACCAGCACCCGGTGCGCCAACTGCCGCACCACGTCGAGGTCGTGGGTGAGCAGCAGCACAGCGATGCCCTGGTCCGCGAGACCGCGCAGCTCTTCGACGATTTGGGCGCGGGTCAACGCGTCCTGCCCGGTCGTCGGTTCGTCCGCGATCACCACGGCCGGATCGCAGA
Organism: Saccharopolyspora sp. 6M; assembly: GCF_020176775.1. Taxonomy (NCBI): domain Bacteria; kingdom Bacillati; phylum Actinomycetota; class Actinomycetes; order Pseudonocardiales; family Pseudonocardiaceae; genus Saccharopolyspora; species Saccharopolyspora sp. 6M. The sequence goes on along the minus strand of NZ_JAIUJZ010000179.1, from coordinate 4,058 downwards.
CCAGCGCTTGGGCCAGCACGATCCGCTGCTGCTGTCCCCCGGAGAGCTGGTGCGGGTAGCGGTCGAGCAGCGCCTGCCCGTCGGGGAGCTGCGCCCGGCGCAGCGCAGTGGTGACCCGGGCCCGCACCAGTTCCTTGCGCTCGGAGCGCGCGACCGGCCCCAGGTGGCGGCGAGCGATCTCCCGCAAGACCGAACCGACCCGCCGCACCGGGTTCAACGCGGCCGCGGGGTGCTGCGGGATGTACCCGAGGTGCCCCGCCGCCGGCGGCCGACCCGGACCGACCGGGTGCCCGGCCACGGTGACCTCACCGTCGACGCGCGCCCCGGTCGGGTGTTCACCGAGCAGGGCGAGCCCGGTCGTGGTCTTGCCGCTGCCGGATTCACCGACGAGCGCGGTCACCTCACCCGCTGCCATCGCGAACGAGACATCGGACACCAGGGGCCGGGAATCGAGCGAGACGTTCAGCCCGCCGACCTCGACGACGTTCACGCGCGCACCTCTCGCCGTTTCCTGCGCAGCAGCTGGTCGAAAGCCAAGTTCACACCCACCGACAATGCCACGATCAGCAACGCGGGCAGCACGACAGCCCACGGCTGCAGGAACAAGCCCGTGCGGTTGCGGTCCACCATGGCCGCCCAATCGCTGGCCTGCGGAGACACCCCCACACCCAGGAAGCTCGCCGAGGCGACGAGGTAGATCGCTCCGGTGAACCTGGTGCCCGAGTCCGCGGCCAGCGTGCGCGCCATCGCGCGCACCACGTAGCCGAGTCCGATGCGAACGCGGCTCTCCCCCTGCATGCGCATGGCCTCCACGGCCGGACGTGCGGAGAGCGAGAGCGTCGAAGCCCTGGAAATCCTGATGACGTCCGGAAGGTTGATGACGGTGACGATCGCGACCAGCACCCAGCCGACGTTCGGTGCGGCGGAGGCCAGCAACAGCAGCAGGAGCATCGAAGGGATGGCGAGCAGGACGTCCAGCGGCCGCATCACCACCTCGTCGACGAACCTGGCCCGGTTCATCCCGACCGCCACGCCGATCGGCACGGCCACGGCGTACGTGCACACCGTGGCGGCCACGGCGACCAGCACCACCGAGCGACCGCCGAGCAGGACTTCGTTCCACACGTCCCGGCCGACGAAGTCGGTGCCGAACAGGTGGCCGGCGCCGCTGCTGAACGCAACGTCCTTTGCCACCGCCCCCGAAGCGAACAGCGGGCCGAACACGGCCAGCAGCAGCGGCACGGCGATCAGGATGCCGGGAACCAGCACCCCGGGCCTGAGCAGGCTTCTCATCGGTCGTCCTCCGCGGCGGGAGCCAGGATCCGGGCGACGATGTCCGCCACCAGGTTCACCAGGACCGTCACGACGGCCAGCACCAAGGACAACCCTTGCACCACCGGCAGGTCGCGCGCGGACACGGCATCGATCAACGTGGTGCCCAGCCCTGGGATCACGAAGATCGCCTCCACGACGATGACGCCGCCGATGAGCCAGTCCGTCGTGCGGGCGAGTTGCTGCACCGCGGGCACGACCGCGTTCGGCAGCGCGTGCGCGAACTGCACCCGCAGCGGCGAGAGCCCGGCTCGGCGCGCCTGCTGGACGTACCCGGACCGCAACGCGTCGATCATGCCGGCGCGGACCAGCCTGCTCAGCGAGCAGATCGGGCGCAGCAGCAGCACCAGCACCGGCAGCACCAAAACCGCCGGGCGGCTCAGCAGCCCGCCGCCGCCCACGGCGGTCGGCGGCAACCAGCCGAGCTGAACGGCGAACACGGTGACCAGCAGGATCCCCATGGCGAATTCCGGAACCGAGTACAGACCGAGCGTGGTGGAGGTGATGAGGCGATCGGTGAGCCGGCCTTCCCGGTTCGCCGCCAGCACGCCGAGTCCGAGTGACACCGGCACGATCAACGCCAAGGTGAGCGCCGCCAGCAACAAGGTGGGGCCCACGGAAGAGCCGATGATGTCCAGCACCGAACGCGGACCCACCAAGGACCGGCCGAAATCTCCTTGCGACGCCGCGAGCATCCAGCCACCGAGGCGTTCCCACACCGGCGCGTTCAACCCGAGCTGCTCCCGCAGCAACGCGATGACCGCCGGGTCCGGATCGTCCCCGGCGATGGTGACGGCCGCGTCACCGGGCAATGCCTCGATCAAGAAGAACACGACGACCATGACCAGGAGGACCTGCACGAACCCCAGCAGCACTCGCCGGGCGATGTAGCCCGGAATGCTCACCCCAGCCACACCTTGTCGAAACGCGCCCAATCCAGGGTGTTCGCGGGGGCACCGTCATCGATGCCGCCGACCCTGCTCGCCGACGCCACGATCCAATCCGACACGCCCCACCACAGGAAGCCGCCCTCCTCGAAGAGCGTGCGCTGCATCTCCCGGTAGAGCCCGGCGCGCGCGTTCTCGTCCGAAGTGGACTGTGCCTGCTGGTAGAGCGCGTCGAACTCGGGACGCTGCCACTTGGTGTTGTTCGTCGTCGAGCTCGACAGCAGCCGCTGCGAGAGGTGCGATTCGATCGGCATCGCACCGGACCGGTAGCTGACGATGGACCCCTGCTCGCCGATGTCCGACCAGTAGGTGTCCTTGTTCCCCAAGGTCACGTCGATCGTGACGCCCGCGAGCTTCGCCTGGTCGGCGAACGCCAGCGCCGCTTCCCGCAAGCCGGGAGAGGCTTCGGAGGTGAGCAGCTCGACCCGCAGGTTCTCCGCGCCCGCACGGCGCAGCAGCTCTTTCGCCTTCGCCAGGTCCTGCCGCCGCTGCGGGAGCTCAGCGTCGTAGTACTGGTAGTTCTTGCCGAACAGGTCATTGGCCACCTCTCCCGAGCCCTGCAGCACCGAACGGACCAGTTCTTCGCGGTCGACCAAGTGGAAGAACGCCTGCCGGACCTCCAGTCGATCGAACGGGGGCCGGTCCACCTTCATCGCCAGCGAGTGGAAATTGCTCAGCGGTAACCGGTGGATGTTGATCTGTCCCGCCGCCTCGTGGCTGCGGGCGGTGGTGGCGGTCAGGTCGTGCGCGTAGTCCGCTTGATCACCCAGCAGCGCGTTCACCCGGGCCGCTTCGTCGTTGCTCACCAGAATTTCGAGCTCGTCGAGCAGCGGCGCGCCCTCCCAGTAGTTCGGATTGCGGGCGACGAGGAAGCTACGCCCCGGTTCGAACGAGGTGAACCGGAACGGGCCCGAACCAACGGGGCGCTCGAAGTTCTCCGCGTCCTCCGGAACGATGTAGGCGCCCAAGGTGGCGAGCGCGTTCGGGAACTCGGCGTACGGCCGCTTCAACCGGAACTCAACGGTGCGGTAGTCGATCGCGCGGCTGCCCTGCAGGTCGATCACGGAGAGACTCGCCTTAGCCCGTCGAGTGCTGTCCGGACGCAGGATGCGCGCGTAGCTCGCCAGCACGTCAGCGGCGCGCACCGGCCGTCCGTCGTGGAACGTGGCCTCGCGCAGCGGTACCCGCCACGTCCGCAGGTCCGGACTCGACTCCCACCGCTCGGCCAGCCGGGGTTGCGGGGACATGTCGGAGCCGTAGTCGGCGAGCTTGTCGAACAGCGCCTTGGCGCGGGCCACCTCGGCGTAGAGGTTCGTGGCGTGCGGGTCCAGCACCTCGTCGGCTCCGCCGCCGGGGAACACCGCCCGCAACCGGCCGCCCGGCTTCGGCGGGCCCGCGGTCGAACCGGAGCCACCCGCCGCGCAACCCGACATTCCCACGAATGCGGCCGCTGCGGTGAGTCCCAGGAAACCCCGCCTGGTCACCGCCCCGCCGGTGGAAGAGCCAGCAGCCGATCCGTCGGACTCCATGCGCGGTTCTCCATTCCGTCCCATCACCTGCAACGCCGGCGCAGCCCACCGCAACACCAAAAGAAAACGATAATACTTTTCAAGAACTCCAAGCAAGCGATCTTCCTCACGTCGCGGGGGGGGGGGGCGGGGGGGGGGCGCCGGGGGCGGGGGGGGGGGGGGGGGGCCCCCCCGGCGCCGGGGGGGGGGGGGGCGGCCGCGGGGGGCCGCCCCCCCCCGGCCCCCGGCGCCGGCGGCGGCGGGGGGGGGG
>NZ_JAIUJZ010000178.1:0-7863 GCF_020176775.1 Saccharopolyspora sp. 6M | reverse complement strand
AAAACATAACAAAATCAACCCCCCCCACACCACCCCCCCCCCCCCCCCCCCCGCGCCCCCCCCCCCCCCGGCGCCCCCCCCCGCGCGCCCCCCCCCCCCCCCCCCCCCCCCCCCCGCTGGTCAGGTGGGGCGGCGGGCCACCAGGTGCAACCGATCCCCCGCGAGCGACGTGCCGAGGGCCGCGTCGGCGTGCCAGGGCGGTTCCGTGCGCGGGCCGGGGTGGTCGAAGAGGTCGAGCACTTCGAACCCCGCTTGGTGCAGGATGCGACGCAGTTCTTGCGGGAAGAGCAGCCGCCAGGCGGAGCGTTGGGTGAGTTCCCGCTCGCACCCGGGCCAGTCCCACACCCGTTCTCGGCGCAGCAGCTGTTCGGCGTGGTCGATCCACAGCCGGGTCCGCGACCGGTACGGCACGCCTTCCCACTCGACGGTCCGCTCGCGAATTCCGTCGAGCAGTTCGGTGCTCCCGAGGAAGAATGCACCGTTGCGCATTTCGGCGACGAGCACCCCGCCGGGACGGAGATGGTCCCGGCACCGCCCGAGGAAGGAATCGAGTTCGTCGTTGGTGTGGCAGTAGAGGAATGCGCTGTCCAGGCAAGTGATCGCGTCGAACGTGCGATCCAGCTGGAATTCGCGCATGTCGCGCTGGTGGAAGGTGCCGTCGGGGCAGCGCGCCCGGGCGTGTTCGATCATGCGCGGCGAATTGTCGATCCCGGTGACGTGAAAACCGCTCCGGGCCCAGTGCGCGGCGTCGCGCCCCGTGCCGCACCCGATGTCGAGCAGTGCGCCGTGTCCGATGCCACGGCGGGCGAGGACGTCGAGCACGAATCGTGCGGCGAGGTGCTCGGGGTCGGGGAACTGCGCTTCGTACAGCCGGGGGTTGTCGGTCAGGAAGTTGGCGTCGACGCGCATGCGATCTCTCCTGGTCGCGGGGCGGGTTCCGGGCCGACGAGTCCACGGCGCTGCAGCAGGGCGACCGCGGCGGCGGAGACCAGTCCGAGCGCGAGGCACAGCGCGGACGGCGCCCACGGCGCGGTGGTCCCGGCGAGGTCGCTGATCCACCCGATGGCGGCGTTGCCCGCCGCGGCGGTCACCCCGGAGGCCAGGTAGAAGACCCCGAAGTAGGTGCCGGACAGCGAATTCGGCCCGAACGAGGGAATGAGGTCGTTGACGAAGGGTTGCGCCAGCATCAGCCCGGTGGTGAGCACGAGGGTGGCCAGCAGCACGGGGCCGAGCCGCAGCAGCACGCCGACCGGGTCGGGCACGGAGGTCGCGGTGGGCAGCGCGAAGCCGGCGACGAGGGTGGCGAGGAAGGCGATCCCCATCAGCGCCATACCTGCGGCGATGGTGCTCCCCCGGGACCACGTGCGCTGGAAGTACCGGGTGATCCGCACCTGCAGCAGCAGACCGGCCACTGTGGACACGATGAACACGGCGGCGACGGTGCCGCTGGATCCGGTGAGCCGGGCCGCTTCCATCGGCAGCACCAGGTACAGCTGGTTCTGCAGCGCGAACATCCCGGTCAGCGCGAGGGTGAACAGGAGGAACCGCTTGTCACCGAGCACGCCGCGCCAGTCGCCGAGCACGGTGCCGCGCGAGGGCGGCACGTCCCGGCGCGGCAGCACGGCGATCTGGGCGGCGGTGAGCAGTGCGAACACGAGCGCGGCGACGAGCGCGGACGTGGTGAACCCGATGAGGACGAGTGCGCTGCCGAGCAGCGGCCCGATCAGCGCCCCGGTGTTGGCGAACACGTTGAACAGCGAGAACGCTTCGGCTCGCCGCTCCCCCGCTTCGCGCGCGAGGTAGGCGCGCACCGCGGGGTTGAACAGCGCCCCGGCGAGTCCGCTGAGGACGGAGGCGGCGAGCAGCACGGGCAGCGAACTGCCGAGCGCGAACAACCCGAACCCGACGGTGCGCAGCGCGCAGCCGGCGATGATGACGCGACGCGCCCCGAGCCGGTCGGCGGCGCTGCCGCCGATGAGGAACAGCCCTTGCTGGCTGAGGTTGCGCACCCCGAGCACCACGCCGACGAGCGCCGCGGACATGCCGAGGTCGTGCCCGAGGTAGCCGGCGAGGTACGGGATGAGCAGGTAGAAGCCGATGTTGACGCCGAGCTGGTTGACCAGCAGCACCTGCACCGCGAGCGGGAAGCTCCGGATGAGCCGCCAGGTGGTCATGCCGCCACCTTCGGCCGCACGCCGAGCCCGGGCTCGCGGGTGATGTGCAGCGTCCCGCCGGTGCCGCCGATGCCGTCCCACGGGTCGTCGGCGAGCAGCAGGTGCCCGTCGAGGTCGATCCAGCGGGCGTGTCCGGCGAGGTGCACGGCGGGTGCGATGCCGAGGGAACTGGCGACGAGGCATCCGAGCATCACGTCGGCCCCGGCGGACCGCGCGGCGTCGATGATCTCGACGGCGGCGCGGATCCCGCCGCACTTGGCGAGTTTCACGTTGATCCCGTGCACGGTCGAGCCGAGCGCCCGGACGTCGGCGAGGGTCTGCGCGTCCTCGTCGGCGATCACCGGAATGGGGCTGTGCCGGGCGACGCGGCCGAGTTCGACGGGGTCGCCGGGCGGGATGGGTTGTTCGACAGCCGCGATGTCGTGCACGGCGAGGGCGTCGAGCAGGCGCAGCGCCTGCTCGGGTTCCCACGCACCGTTGGGGTCGAGCAGCAGTTGCGCGTCGGGGGCGGCGGCGCGGACGGCGGCGACCCGGTCCTGTTCGTCGGGGCCGTCGCCGAGCTTCACCTTGAGGACGCGGAATCCGCGGGCGGTGAGCTCGGCCGCGGTGCGCGCGGCGTGCTCGGTGCCGGTGATGCCGATGGTGCGGGCGGTCGCGGGCCCGCCGACGGGTGGTGCGCCGATGAGGTCCTGCACGGTCCGGCCGCTGTGCTGCGCGGCGAGGTCGTGGGCGGCGGCGTCGACGGCGCAGCGCACTCCCGGTTCGACGTCCGGCCAGTCGTCGATGCCGGCGAGGAGCTCGTCGGGTCCGGTGCAGCTCTCGACGTGCGGGCGCAGCGCGTCGAGCCGGTCGAGGATCCGCGGCACGTCGAGGTCGTAGTAGACGCTGGTGACGGCTTCGCCGTGCCCGGTGCGGCCGCCGTGTTCGAGGTCGATCCACACCGCGTCCCGTTCGTGCATGACGGAGCGGGAGATCCGGAACGGCTCGCGCAGCCGCAGGGTTCCGGTGCGTGCGCTGAGCTTCACGCGGGCACCTCCACCGATCCGGCGGGGTCGCGGACCGCGCGGCAGCGGGCCCAGCCGTGCACTTCGACCGCGGCCGGGTCGGCGATCTCGACGGGACGCGTCGCGGGTCGTCCGCCGAGCAGGCCGTGCTCCTGGCAGAACTCGTCGTCGAAGATCGTGTCGAGGTAGCGGTGCGGACCGTCGGGGAAGACGGTGGCGACGCGGGAACCGGGGTCGCGCCGCGCGGCCCACGCGGCGACGAGCGCGACCGCACCGGTGCTCCAGCCCCCGCTGACGAAGGAGTGGGCGGCGAGCCTGCGGCAGGCATCGACGGCCTCGGCCGGGCCGATCCAGTGCACTTCGTGGAATTCGGGGTAGGCGACGTTGCGGGGGAAGATGCTGCTGCCGAGTCCCCGCATGAGCCGCCGCCGCGCGGGCTGCCCGAAGATCGTGGATCCGACGGTGTCCACGCCGATCAGCCGCAGCCGCGGCCAGTGCCTGCGCAGCGTGCGGATGACGCCTGCGCTGTGCCCACCGGACCCGACGCTGCACACGAGGGTGTCGGCGGTGCCGAGCTGGGCGACGAGCTCTTCGGCGAGCCGCTCGTACCCCGCCGGGTTGTCCGGGTTGTTGTACTGGTCGGGCCAGTAGGAGCCGGGCAGTTCCGCGCACAGCTCGTGCACCCGGTCCAGCCGGGCCTGCTGCCAGCCGCCGACGGGGTGCGGGTGGTCGACGACCTCGGTGCGGACGCCGTGGGCGCGCAGCAACGACCGCATGCTGCGTTCCAGTTCCCGGTCGACGACCAGCACCACGGGGTGGCCGAGGGCTTGGCCGGCGAAGGCGAGTCCGACACCGAGGGTGCCGCTGGTGGATTCGACGACGGGCGCGCCGGGCCGGAGTTCCCCGCGGGCACGGGCCCCGCGCAGCATGGACATGGCGGCGCGCGCCTTCATACCGCCCGCGCCGAGGCATTCGAGCTTCGCCCAGAATCCGGGGTGGTGGTCCGGCAGCGGGGTGCTGACCCTGCTGACCGGGGTGTCGCGCATCAGCTCCAGCAGGTCCGGGTTGGGGGTGCGGGCCGGGCTCGTGCTCACGTCGATCAACGGGGGTCCTTCCCGGTCGGGGTGATCGGGGCGCGGTGGCGGTAGATCGAGCCGGGGCCGCCGTCGAGCCAGAAGAACGGGTAGGGCTCGGCGGAGACGGCGGTGACGCCGGATCCGATGAACCACGGCAGGATCGCGCTCGCGGTCTGGGCGAACATGACCAGCGGCTTTCCGGTGGCGCGCACGTGTTCCAGCAGCGGCGCGAACGTGTCGCCCGCCGCGAGCATCCCGGTGGCGAGCACGGCATCGCAGCCACCGACGGCGGCCATGGCGTCGCCGACGATGGGCTCGTCCCATTCGGTGCTGCCGCCCTTGCGGTCGCAGGGGACGTAGTCGAGGTCGCGGTGCCGGAGCCGGTGCAGCAGCGAGTTCACCACCCCGACCACGAGCACCCGGTTCACCTGGTCCGGCAGCAGGTCCACGACGAGTTCGGCGCGCTGCAAGGACTTCCGCAGCGAGTTCCCGCGCTCCAGCGCGACCTGCTCGGCGTGCTCGTGGTGCGGGAACCGCCACATCAGGTAGGCGTCCAGCGCCGCGGTGCGCACCGCGGGAAGCGGGTGCCGCAGCAGCCGCCCGACGGGGGCGCCGACACAGTCCACGACCTGCTCGTCGGTGAGTTCCCCGGGTTCCACCGCGCAGGAGCCGACGGCGTCCTCGACGCGGAGGCTCAGCACGTGGTTCCGGTAGGAGCGGCCACGCCCGGAATGGCGGACGCCTTGCTGGGTGAGGAAGCCGACGCTCACCTCCGCTTCGCCGACCTCGTCGCCCGCGAACCCCTCGCCCACGGCCGCCGCGAACCCGTCCAGTGACAGGAAGGCGTCCTTCATGTGGTGACCAGATCCTCGGCGTAGACGACTTCCAGGGAGCCGACGGCCGCCTCGGCGCGAGCCCGCGCGGCCCCGGGTGCCGGGTCGGTGGCCATCACGTGGCCGAGGTAGTTGTTGTTGCTGGTCGCCGCGCCTGCCACGTGCCCGGGTTCCTTGACGACGCTGTCGACGACGCCCTCGGTCCCGGCGAGCCGCTCGGCTCCGGCGATGTGCCGGATCGGGCCGGTGCGCGGCGGCAGCAGGAACGAGATGGCCGCGCTGCCCGCACCGGTGGCGTGCGGCGCCAGGTCGGGCTGTTCGCCGGCGGCGAGCCGGGCGTGCACCGCGGGCAGGTCGATGCCGGTGACGCGGCGGATCAGCTCGGTGATCTGGTTGCCCGCGGGACGCGGGTTGACCTCGACGATGCGCGGCCCGTCGGGGGTGAGCTTGAGCTCGGTGTGGGTGGCCGTGTTGTCGAGGCCGAGCGCGGCGATGGCGTCGACGGCGATCGAGGTGGCGGCTCGTTCGGTGGCGGCGTCGAGGGCGGCGGGGAACATGTGCCCGGTCTCGACGAACCAGGGTGCGCCGCCGACGCTCTTGTCGGTCACGCCGATGACGGTCGTTCGTCCGTGGGAGGTGACGGCTTCGACGCTCACTTCCGGCCCGGTGAGCAGTTCCTCCAGCAGCACGGTGGGGCTGCGGCGCTGGCCGCGGGCGTTCACCGGGAAGCCCTCCAGGTCACGAACGGCCTCGGCGAGTTCGGCTTCGTCGGACACCTTGCGCACGAACATGCCCGCGCACAGGTCGACCGGTTTGACCACGAGCGGGAAGCCGAGGGCGACGGCCGTTTCGCGCAGCCCGGACGCGCTGTCGGCGAGCGCGAACGCGGGCCCGGGAACTCCCGCTTCGCGCAACGCCAGCCGGGTCCGGTCCTTGTTGCAGGCCAGCTCCACCGCTTCCGGCGGAGATCCCGGCAGGCCGAGGTGCCGCGCGAGGTGCGCGACCGCGCCCAGGTAGTAGTCGCAGGAGGTGAGCACGCCGTCGAACCGGAGCGCGGGCTGCAATTTCGCCACGTGCTCCACGAGGGACGGCACGTCGTTGGTCTCGGCGGTGAGCACGTTCTGCGCGCCGAGCAGCGGGTGGGCGCCCGGCCGGTTCCAGGCACGCAGGTAGTGGTGCACGTCCCGGGTGAGGAAGCTGAAGCGGTGGCCTCCGTCCCGGATACCTCTGGGCAGCAGGGTGCTCATCGCCCCGACCCAGCTTTCCACCATCAGCAGGTGACCCACTCCGACTCCTCCGCATGGTTTACCACTAGCGGACGGTAACGATAATCATGTTCAATACTCCTTCGCAAACCCCATTCAGGTAGCACTGGAGTCACTCAGCGTGTTCATCTCGCGTCGCGGCGGCACCATCCCGCTGCTCACCCTGCTGCTCGCCGCACTCGCGCCCGCCCCCGCCGCCATGGCGGCGCCCGACCCCGGATTCGGCACCTGCCCGGACGGAATCACCGACGATCCATCAGTCCAATGCGGACACTTGCGGGTCCCGCTCGACCACGCCGCCCCCGACGGGCCGAGCATCACCCTCGCCCTCACCCGCATCCCCGCCAGCGGCACACCCGAAGAACGACGCGGCGCACTCCTCGTCAACCCCGGCGGACCCGGCGGCACCGGCACCGACTACGCCGAGAGCAAACGCGCCAAACTCCCCACCGCCGTCCAACGCAGCTACGACATCATCGGCTTCGACCCGCGCGGCACCGGCCGCAGCGCCCCCGTCGACTGCGGACCCGCCGGCGGGCTCTACCAGCACCCCCGGCCCGATCCGGTGCCCACCGATCCCGAACAGGAGCGCGCCCACCTGCGCGGACTCCGCGCCATCGCCGACGATTGCGCGCGCGGCATCGGGGCCGCGCTCGGCCACATCAACACCACCAACACCGCGCACGACATGGAACGGATCCGGCTCGCACTGCGCGAACCGCGGCTCAACTACCTCGGCGTCTCCTACGGCACCTACCTCGGCGCCGCCTACGCCGCCCACCACCCCCGGCACGTCGGCCGCATGGTGCTCGACAGCGTCGTCAGCCCCGACGACTGGCACGACTTCGACACCCGCCAAGCCCTCGCCATGATCGAACAACGCGACGCGCTCTTCGACTGGATCGCCGCCCGGCCCGGGCTCGGACTCGGCCACGACCGGCGCACCGTCCGGCAGCACTACCTCGACACCCGCGCCGCACTCCCCCACGACACCTTCGGCCCCGACGAATTCGACCGCGTCGTCTACCGCACCCTCTCCCGCACCGAACGGTGGGAACCCTTCGCACAAGCCCTCAGCCACTACGTCCGCACCGGCGACGACACCGCGCTGCGCCCTGCCGAACCCGACGACCACAACTACGAATCCGCGCTGCGCACCATCAAATGCGCCGACAGCACCCGACCCCGGCCCGCCGACGTCATCGGCAGCATCCGCGCGCTGCGCGACGTCGACCCCCAACCCATCCTCACCGGGCTCGAAGCCGCCACCTGCGCCTACTGGGCGCCGCCCCGCGAACCCACCCGGCTCGGGCACCCCGACATGCCACCTGTGCTGCTCACCCAAGCCGAACACGACCCGACCACGCCCCTCGACGGCGCGCGGCGCATGCAACGACGGCTCCCCGGATCCAGCCTCGTCGTCCTCGACGGCAGCCGCTCCCACGGGGCCTTCGCCAGCCAACGCGACGACTGCCTCGACTCGGCTGCGGGGCGGTACCTGGTGGAGGGGG
>NZ_JAIUJZ010000177.1:0-7278 GCF_020176775.1 Saccharopolyspora sp. 6M | reverse complement strand
CGCCCCCCCCGCCGCCCCCCCGCGGGGGGGCGGGGGCGGGGGGGCGGTGTTCCCCGCGGTGGGGCGGGGCCCTGGTTGGCCCCCGCAGCCCCGGGGGCGCGGGGGGGGGCCGGGGGGGGGCCGGGGGGGGTGGATCGCCGTGAACAGGCACGCCAGGCCGACGGTCAGCAGGACGTGGCCGAGCCCGGAGGTGCCGGCGAGCGCGGCGCCCGTCGGCTCGCCCAGCACGGTCCTGGTGCCGTGCACCGCCATGCCGCCCGTGGTGACCAGCAGCCCGGCGTTGTAGGTCCAGAAGAACCGGCCGAACCACCTGCTCCGGGCCGGCCCGGCGGCCCGCTCGAACAGCAGGACCAGCAGGAACACCAGGGTGCCGAGCACCAGCAGGTGGGTGTGCAGCACCGAGAGCTGCGTGTCACCGACGAAGTCCTGCGCCTTGGTCAGCTCGCGGTAGTACACCCCGGCCAGCAGGCCCAGCACCGCGTAGCCCACCGCGGCGAAGAAGCTCTTCCGCATGATCGTGTCCCCTCAGCTCGCCGCGGGCACGCGGACCCGGCCGTCGAGGACCTCGGCGACCTGGTCCACCCCGCTGAGGTGGGTGGTGTCGTGCGTGACCAGCACGGTCGCGGTGGCGCGGCGGTGGGTCAGCGTGGTGATCAGGTCGATCACGGCGGCCCCGCGCTCGTGGTCGAGCGCGCTGGTCGGCTCGTCGACGAGCAGCACCGCCGGGTCGTTCATGAGCGCGCGGGCGATGTTGACGCGCTGCCGCTGCCCGCCGGAGAGCTGGTGCGGCCTTCGGTCCTTCTCGCCGGACAGGCCCACCGCGTCCAGCAGTTCCACCGCGCGGTCCCGCGCGTCGCGCGCCGAGCGGCCGTCGAGGTGCGCCATGACCTGCAACTGCTCGGCCGCGGTCAGCGAGGCGATCAGGTTCGGCTGCTGGAAGACGATGCCGATCTTCTCCCGCCGCACCGCCGTCAGCTGCGCCTGGTTCATGCCGGTGACGGTGGTGCCGTCCACGACGACCCGGCCGGAGTCGGGCGTGACCAGCGCGGCGGCGACGGCGAGCAGGCTGGACTTGCCCGAACCGGACGGGCCGATCACCGCCGTCACCGAACCGGCGGGCACGTCCAGGTCGGCGTGGTCCACGGCGGTGAGCCGGGAACCGCCGTCGGGGTAGGTGAGGGTGATGTCGCGCAACTGCAAGCTCATGACTGGCTCCTGGTTCGAGGTGATCAGCGGGCCGGCAGGGTGATCAGCCGGTGGCCGGGCGATCAGCGGGTTGGCCGGGTGATCAGCGGGTGGACAGGGCGGTCAGCGGATCGACCGCGGTGATGCGCCGGACCGACAGCGCCGCGCCGAGCGCGCCCAGCACGACCATCACGGCGGCGGGCGGCAGCACCGTGCCGGCCTCCAGCACGAACGGGACGGTGCCCACGGCGACCGCACCGATCGCGGCGGCGATGCCGGTGCCGATGGCGGTGCCGCCGACGAGCAGCACCACGGCCTGCCCGAGCGCGTCGCGCAGCAGGTAGCGGGTGGTGGCGCCGAGCGCCTTGAGCACCGCGACGTCCCCGCCGCGCTGGATGGTCCACACGGTGAAGAAGGCGCCGATGACCAGCGCGGAGATCGCGAACAGGAACGCCTGCATCAGCTGCAGCGACCCGTTCTCCGAGCTGTACGAGCTGATCGCCGACAGGGCGCCTGCGGTGGTGGCGGTGCTGGTGCCCAGCCGCGCGTCGGCGGTCGCGAGGTCGGCGCCGTCGTCGCTGCCGAGGGCGATCACGGTCGCCTGCCGCTCGCTGCCGGGCGACAGCCGCTGCCAGTCGGCGAGGCTCGTCCACACCACCGGGTTGTGGCTGTAGGAGGCGTCGCCGGACACGGCGGTCACCCGCAGCTCCTGCCCCGACACGGTGATGGCGTCCCCGGCGCCGACGTCGAGGTCGTCGGCGGCCCCTTCGGAGAGCACGACCTCCCCGGGACCGACGGCGCCGCCCGCGGGCACCAGCGCGGAGCCGGGTTCGACACCGAAGGTGGCCAGCGCGGTGCTGCTCGTGCCGGACCGCACCTTGGCGGTGGCGATGCCCAGCGGGTCCGCGCGGTGCACGCCGGGAACCTCGCGCCACCGCTCCCACTGCTGCCGGTCCACTTCGGACTCGGTGAAGGTCGGCCCCTGGCCCTCCGCCGGCGCGGAGAACACCACGTGGTCGGCGGGCAGGTCGGTGATGGCCGAGGTGCTCTCCCGGCCCAGGCCCGCGGTCAGGCCGGACAGCAACCCGACGAGCAGGGTCATCAGGATGATGACGGTCCCCATCAGGGCGAACCGCCCCTTCGCGAATCGGAGGTCTCTGGTGGCGACGAACACGGTCGAGTGCCTTTCTCTCACGTTCCGGCCGGGTCCCTGCCCGGCACGGCACCAACACTCGTCCTTGGGACGCCGCGGAACATCGCGCCGCCGGTCGGCTCCGCGGTGTCGAAAGGTGCGGGCGCGAATCAACCTTTCGATCGATGCACCGCCCTGACCAGCACGTAGCCTGGGAACACCGTGGACCCGCTGACCCTCACCCGACCGCTGCGCGCGTTGCGCCTGTGCCTGCACCTGCTGATGGCGGGCCTGCTCGTGCTGGCCGCCGTGCACGCCGTCACCACCGACCTGCCGCACCCCGGCGCGGTGATCGCCGCCGCCACCGCGCTGGCCGCCGTGTACGCCACCGGACCGCTGCTGCCGGGGGTGAGCCGGTCGAAGTGGGCCGCGGCGGTGTGGCTCGGCCTGCTCGGCGCGGTGTGGCTGGTGCTGCTGTGGCTCACCCCGGACGGGGTGTGGCTGGCGTTCCCGCTGTTCTTCCTGCAGCTGCACCTGCTGCCGGACCGCTCGGGACTGCCGGTCGTGCTGCTCACGACGGTGTTCGCGATCGCCGGTTTCGCCTGGCACCAGGGCGGTTTCACCCCGGCGGCGGCGCTCGGCCCCGCGCTCGGCGCGGCCGTCGCGGTGGCCGTCGTGCTCGGCTACCAGGCCCTGCACCGGGAGAGCGAGCAGCGCCGCGAGCTGATCGAGGAGCTCACCGCGGCCCGCCACGACCTCGCCGCGGCCGAGCGCTCCGCGGGCGTGCTCGCGGAACGGGAGCGGCTGGCGAAGGAGATCCACGACACCCTCGCGCAGGGCCTCTCCAGCATCCAGCTGCTGCTGCGCGCCGCCGAACGCGCCCTGCCCGACCAGCCGGACCTGGCCGCGGACCACGTGCTGCGGGCGCGCGGGGAGGCGCAGGACAACCTGGCGGAGGCCCGGCGTTTCGTGCACGCCCTCACCCCGCCCGACCTGGAAGGGGGATCGCTGCCGGCGGCGCTGGAACGGTTGTGCGCCACCACTTCGGCGCATTCCGGGGCCGCGGTCCGGTTCCACCTGGACGGCGAACCGGCAGAGATCCCCACCCCGTTCGAGGTGGCGCTGCTGCGGATCGCGCAGTCCGCGCTGGCCAACACCGTCCGGCACGCGCGGGCCGCGGCGGCGGAGATGACGCTGACCTACATGGACACCCGCGTCGCGCTCGACCTGGTGGACGACGGGATCGGGTTCGACCCGGCGGCGGAGTCCGGTGCCGGGCGCGTCGACGGCGGTTTCGGGCTGGCCGCGATGCGGGCGCGGGCCCGCGCGCTCGGTGGCACGTTGAGCGTGGAGTCCGCGCCGGGGCAGGGAACCGCGCTCGCGGTGAGCTTCCCGCGCAGGCCCGCGGCGGAAGGGGACGTGCGATGAGCGGGACCATCCGGTTGCTGCTGGCCGACGACCACCCGGTGGTGCGCACCGGCCTGCGCGCCGTGCTCGACACCGAACCGGACTTCGAGGTGGTCGCCGAGGCCGCTAGCGCCGAACGCGCCGTCGCGCTCGCCGGCACCGAACAGGTCGACGTGGTGCTGATGGACCTCCGGTTCGGCGCGGGCATGCACGGCTCGGACGCGACCGCCGCCATCACGGCGCTGCCGGACGCGCCCCGCGTGCTGGTGCTGACCACCTACGACACCGACGCCGACATCCTCGCCGCGGTCGAAGCCGGAGCCACCGGCTACCTGCTCAAGGACGCACCGCCGGAGGAGCTGGCCGCGGCCGTGCGCACCGCCGCCGCCGGCCAGTCCGCGCTGGCGCCGGCCATCGCGCACCGCCTGATGGACCGGATGCGCACGCCCGGCACCGCGCTGAGCCGCCGCGAGACGGAGGTGCTGGAGCTCGTCGCGGACGGCCTGTCGAACCAGCGGATCAGCAAGCGGCTGTTCCTCAGCCAGGCCACGGTGAAGTCCCACCTGGTGCACATCTACGGCAAGCTCGGCGTGGACTCCCGCACGGCGGCGGTGGCCGTGGCCGTCGACCGCGGCCTCATCCGCCGGTAGCGACCGGCCGTGTCACGAGGTTGCCGCGTCACGAGGTGGGCGCGACGACGGTCAGCAGCACCACGGCGTCGCCGACCGCGGTCAGGCCGTGCCGTTCGCGCGGCAGGGCGAGGTGATCGCCTTCCGCCGCCGCGACGGAATCGGACCCGGTGGTGACCCGGACCGAACCGCGCAGCACCTGCAACGTGGCTTCGCCGGGGCTGTCGTGGTCGGCGAGCGCGCTGCCCGCGGTGAGCGCGAGCAGCACCTGCCGCAACGCGTGCCCCGACCCGCCGTGGACGGTGCTCGCGGCCCGTCCCGCGCGGGAGCGCTGGGCGGCGGCGAGCCGTTCGGCGGCGAGTTCGGTGAGCGAGGTCGTGGCCAACGGTCTCCCCTTCAGGACGTGAGCAACAGGACGCCGCCGGCCAGCAGCGCGACGAGCTTGCCGACCTCCAGCGCGACGTAGGCGAGGTGGGCGTGCGAGCGCGGCGGCTCCTGACCGGCGAGCACGGCGCGCGTGCGCCGGCCCAGCACCGGCCGCACCAGCAGCAGCTGCGCCGCCAGCGCGGCCACGGCGAGTCCCGAGGCGACCCAGGTCGCGACCGGCGGCGTCCGCGCGGCGAGGCAGCTCAGCACGACCAGCGCGAGCACGAGCTCGACGGCGTTGAGCGCGCGGAACACCAACCGTCCGATGCCCAGCCCGATCGGCACGGTCACGCCGGGCGCGCGGAACTTCAGCGGGGCTTCGACGAACGAGATCGCGAGCACCATGCCGACCCAGGTGAAGGTGGCGGCCGCCGCGACCGCCCACGCGGTCACACCCGCTCCTCGGGCGCGAGGTGCGCCACGCACAGGTCGGGCTCCACGAACGCGTCCAGCCGATCGACGGTCACCGGGGAACCCGTCGCCGCCGTGACGCCCTGCATGAGGCCGAGGTGCACCTGGCACACGACCTGCCGCTGCTGCTCGGCGAGTTCCAGGAAGGGGCAGTGCCGCAGCCCGATCTCCGCGCCCCTCGCCCGCGTCTCGGGCCGGAAGCCGAGCTCGTCGAGCAGGCCCACCAGGTGCTCGACGGCGTCCGTCCGGGTGGACCGCGGGGTGCCGCCGGCGAGCCGCGCGCCCCAGCGCCGCCCGGCCTCGCCCGCGCTGCGCACCGGATCGGGGGCCTGCGCGACCTCGTCGACGAGGATGCCCGCGAGCAGCCGGTACTCGCGCGGTCCGGCCGGGTCCATGCCCGGTTTGGCGCGGAACAGCAGCGGCGGCCTCCCCGGGCCGGGGCGCCGCGCGTCGACGCGCTCCACCTGCCCGGCGCCGACCAGGGCGTCCAGGTGGAACCGGATCGTGTTCGGGTGCACCGCGAGCCGTCGCGCGAGCGCGGTGATGTCCCACGTCGCGCGGGATTCCCGCAGCAGCGCCAGCACTTCCCGCCGCCGCCCGGACGCTGCCGGGGCCGGGTTCCCGCCCATGACGATCTCCTCGCTTGGTGGCCGTGAGCGCGGGCCGGGGAGGTGCCCTGGTTCCGCTGCCGGTCCTGGTCGTAGAGTTTATACAACCGATCGTTGTGGAAACAGGCCCGGGAGGCCCCATGCCCGAGCAGGAGCTCGACGTCCGCGCGCTGCCGAAACCGCAGAAGCACCCCGCGATCTTCGGCGCCTTCGCCGCGCTCGCCCCCGGTGAAGCGGTCGTCCTGGTCAACGACCACGATCCGCAGCCGCTGCGCGGCGAGTTCGAAGCGGACTTCCCCGGCGGCTTCACCTGGGAGTACCTGGCCGAGGGCCCGCGGGAGTGGCGCGTGCGCATCGGCAGGCTGCACTCGACGCCGCTGCCCCGGATCCTCTGCGACACCGGCGACCTGGGCGACGACTCCGACGCGGCGGGTGCGGTGTGGGCGCTGCCGGTCCGCGACCGCGACCTCGACTCCAACGTCATCCAGCTGCCCGCGGGCCGGAAGATCGACGCGCACGCCGGGCCCGACCTCGACGTGCTGATCCACGTGCTGCGCGGAACGGGAACGCTGCGCACCGAAGGCGGCGACGTCCCCCTCGCTCCCGGCGTGCTGCTCTGGCTGCCGAAGCGCTCGCGCCGCGAATTCCTCGCCGGGGAGTCCGGGCTCCGCTACCTGACGGTCCACCAGCGCCGCAAGGCCCTCACCATCGAAGGGCTCACCCACTCCGACCGCTGACCCCGTGGCGCGAGGTCCCGCGATCGCGGGGCCACGACGGAGGAAGCGGGGAAGGCCGTCCGATTCGACGGTGCGGGCGCGGAAATGCGACGGCGCCGAGCGGCGGACGGTGAGGCCGGCGGGACTCGAACCCGCACTGGCTAGGACCTAAACCTAGTGCCTCTGCCAATTGGGCTACGGCCCCCAGTGCGCACCAGCCTAACGGTTGGTGATGTCCGTTGTGTCCCCGGCCGGGTGGTTCGGCGGGCGCTGGCTGCCTCGACTCGGGGAACGGTCGGTGGGTCCGGGACTGACGTGTGATCTACGGTGTCACCAGCCAGGTGAACATGGAGGAGGACGGCGTGGCTCGTGATCCGGACGCCATTCAGCGCGACATCGAGAAGGCACGTGACTCGCTGGCCGTGACACTGGACGAGTTGAGCACCAAGGCGGACCCCAAGCGGTTCGTGGAGTCCGGTAAGGCCAGCGTGCAGGAGAAGTTGAACGACCCGCGGGTGCGCTACGCGATGATCGGGGTCGGCGCACTGGTCGCCGTCATCGTCGTGCGCAAGATCTTCCGCTGAGCCGCGCGGCGTGCGTCCGCGGGGTCACGACCCTGCTGGGCGCACGACCGCGGCCGCGCCCCCGGGGGCCCCGCCCCCCCCGGGGGCCCCCCCCGGGGGGGGGGCCCCGGGGGGCCCGGGGGGGGGGGGCCGCCCCGGCCCCCCCCCCCCCCCCCGCCGCCCCCCCCCCGCCCCCCCGCG
>NZ_JAIUJZ010000176.1:0-8996 GCF_020176775.1 Saccharopolyspora sp. 6M | reverse complement strand
GGGGCGCCGCGCGCCGGGGCCCCGCCCGCCCCCCCCCCCCCGCGGGCGCGGGGGGGGGGGGGGCGCCCCCGGGGGCCCCCCCCCGGCGCCCCGCCCCCCCCCCCCCCCCGCCCCGCGGTGCACCGTGCCACCGCGGGAGACGCGCACGATGGTGCCGAACCGGTTGTCCCAGTGGTCGATGAGCCGCCGCTGCAACTCCTTCCACCGCGTCCGCCCGCCCGCGTCCCAGCTGGGCACCGCGCAGCGCACGCAGGCCCCCGAGTTCGGGCCGACGACCTCCCAATCGACCTCGCCGCTGGTGATGGTGGTTCCCGGCCCCCAGCCCAGTTCGGCGAACGGCGGCACGTCCAGCTCCAGGTGCACGTTCGGCCGGAACCGCAGCAGGTCCACCGGGGCACCCAGGTCGGCGGCCAGCGCGTCCAACGTGGACTGCACGGTGACCAGCACCGTCGGGCCCCGGTCCTGGTTGCCCGGTTCGCTGCGCAGGCTCAGCGGGATGCCCAGCGAACCGGTGAGCGCCGCGGGCAGCCGCGGATCGGCCCAGTCCCACGCGGTGCCGTCCGGCGCGTGCAGCGTCGGCGCGGGCACCGGATCCACGACCTCCGCGCCGTAGCCGCTCGACCAGTGCAGTAGCGCCGGGTTCTGCCGCACCGTCAGCACCGAACCGGCGCGCCGCTCGCGCTGGTCGACGAGGACGTGCGCCCGGTCGCCGGCCATGCCGCGCTCGTCGAAGCGGGCCGCGGGCACGGCCTCGCCGCGCAACGACTTCACCGGCCAGCGGTGCAGCCGGGAGATGGTCCCGCGCAGCACGCCGGCGCTCACACGTCGCGGTGCAGCAGCGGCAGCAGCGCGTCCGCCAGCAACCGGTCCACGAACCGCGTGTCCAGCGGTTCACCGGTGAGCATCAGCCGGTGCAGCAGCGCGGCACCGGCGAGCTCCACCACGGTGTCCATCGGAGCCTGCGCGTTGATCTCGCCGCGCCGCACACCGCGCTCCACGATGCGCCGCAGCACGTCGCGCTGCGGCAGCAGGAACGACTCGCGGAACGCCGCCGCGAGCTCCCGCTCGTGCGGCAGCTCGCCGACCAGCGCCTGCGCCGCCTTCCCCGCGGGCCCGGTGAGGAAGGTGGCGAACGCGCGCAGGAACTCGCCGAGGTCGCCCGGCACGCTGCCCGTGTCCGGCTCCGGGATGTTGCGCTGCACCAGCTCGTTGCAGGTGTCGATCACCAGGTCGAGCTTCGACTCCCAACGCCGGTAGATCGTGGCCTTGCCCGCGCGGGCCCGGGCCGCGACGGCATCCATCGTCAGCGCGCGGTAGCCGACTTCCGCGAGGACCTCCATCGCCGCGGTGCGCAGGGCTGCGTCGCGCGTGGCGTCCCGCGGCCGGCCGCGTCCGGGGGACCGGCCGGTCCCGTCGGGCAAGCTGCTGGTCGGTGCGTTCACGGCGACCATCCTAGGAAGAAGTGGTGGGGGCGTGGTTTCCGCCGGACCTTTCGGGTGATCTTCCGATCCAGGGCGCGGGGCGCCGGGTCACCGCGCGGCGTGCGCGCTGGCGGTGTCGGCGGCGGCAGCGGCCTGGCGGGTCGCCTCGTCGGACAACCCGTGCCGCGCCTGCAGGTAGGCGGTGCTGAACGCGAAGCCGTCGCCGTTGAGCAGGTGGATCACGACGCGGCCGGTGGGGTTCGGCGCCAAGTGCTCGATGAGCTGGTCGGCCTGGTCCCGGGCGGCGATGAGGCCGGGAGCGCGGGCGGTGCGGGTCGTCTGCCCGGTCGAGACGGTGACCGACCAGTCGTCGCCGTCCGGCACGTAGTTGGCCGTGATGTGTCCCGTTGCCATGTTGCCTCCCCGTCGGCGCTGTTGCGGGCCGGTCACGCGCGCACCGACCGGGTTGGCGCTCCTGCTCGGCGGGCGCCGCAGCCGCGGACGGTGGCTCGGCGTCACCTCACGCGTGACAGCCGACTCTACGGGTTAGCCGCGGTCGAGGTCTGCGGGCCGGTCGATATCGAAACCTTCCGAGACGCCATCGCACCTCACCAGGGTGACGGCGTGATCACGAAGGTAACCGCGCGCACCCGCATCTCCGACGGCCGTCGCCGCGGCCCCCCGCCAGTGCGCGCGTCCCAGCAACACAGGGTGACTGCGTCGCTGGTCGAGTGATGCGGCGGCGAGGGCGTCCGGCGCGGCGTGCGCGGCGACCCGGCGCACCGCCTCCGCCGTCACGCCCGGCATGTCCACCGGCAGGAACAGCGCTGCCGCCACGTCCGCGGATTCCCCTGCCAGCGCGGTGAGACCGGCCCGGAACGAGGAACCCATCCCGCTGTCCCAGTCCGGGTTGGACACCACGTCGACGCCCCGCAGCTCCGCCGCCGCGCGCACCTCCGCCTCGGCCGCGCCCAGCACCACGAGCACCGGTGCGCAACCACCCTCGGTGAGCACGCGGGCCGCGCGGTCGACCAGGAGGGTGCCGCGGTAGTCGACGAGCGCCTTCGGCATCCCGAACCGCCGCCCCGCCCCCGCGGCCAGCACCACGCCAGCGACCCGCATGCCCCGACCCTACCGACCAGCGGAGTGAACGGACCCTTTGTCCCATCTAGTTGGTCGAACGGTCCGTTCACTCCGTTCCGGTGCGCCGGCGGGGCGCCCGCCGCGGGGGGGGGGGGGGGCCCGGGGGGGCCCCCCCGTTGGGGGAACGGGCCGTGAACCCCCCCCCGGGGGGGCCCCGGGGGGGGGGGCCCCCCCCCCCCCGCCCCCCCGGGGCCGCGCCCGCCGCGGGGGAGTGAACGGACCGTCTGTCCCATCCGATTGGTCGAACGGTCCGTTCACCCCCGCTCGTCGCGAGCCCGGGTGGTCGCCGGACGCCGCGCCTCGACGCGAGTGAACGGACCGTCTGTCCGATCTAGTTGGTCGAACGGTCCGTTCACTCCGGCAGGGCGGCGGTTCAGTAGTCGACGCGGTCCGCCTTCGCCAGCCACCGCTCGAACGGTGCCGCCCGTTCGGCCAGCGGCACCTGGCGGACGCGGGTCGGCCACGGCTGCTCGGGGTGCCGGAACAGGTCGTGGAACGCCCGGTCATCGAACCCGCCGCGCGCCGCGTCGTGCCGGTCGGCGGCGTACACGACGCGATCCAGCCGCGCCCACAACGCCGCGCCCAGGCACATCGGGCACGGTTCGCAGGAGCTGACCAGCACGCACCCGTCGAGGTGGAACGTGCCGAGTTCCCGGCAGGCGGCGCGGATCGCGGTGATCTCGGCGTGCGCGGTGGGATCGAGCTCGGCGGTGACGAGGTTGGTGCCGCTGGCGACGGGCCGCCCGGCGCGCAGCACGAGCGCGCCGAACGGTCCGCCGCCGTGGGTGACGCTGCCGGCGGCGAGTGCCACGGCTTCCGCGGCCCAGCGGGTGTCGGTGAGTTCGGTCGACGGCACGTGGTTCTCCAACGGGGCTCAGACGATGTGGTGCGGTGCCACGGGAACGTGGGTGAGGTCCCGGCCGGTCGCGGCGCGGATCGCGGCGACGACGGCCGGCGTGGTGGAGATCGTCGGTGGCTCGCCGACCCCGCGTACCCCGTACGGCGCGTGCGGGTCGCCGCGTTCGACGACGTCGATCTCCATCGGCGGCATGTCGAGCGCGGTGGGGATGAGGTAGTCGGTGAACGACGCGTTGCGCATGGCGCCGTCGACGACCTGCACCTCCTCCATGACGGCGAGCCCGAGCCCTTGGGCGCTGCCGCCCTGGATCTGCCCGAGCACGGCGTCCGGGTTGACGGCCTTGCCGACGTCCTGCACGCAGTCGAGCCGCACGACCTTCACCAGCCCGAGCTCGACGTCGACGTCGACGACGGCGCGGTGCGCGGAGAACGCGTGCTGCACCTGGACGCGTTCGCTCGCGCCGTCGGCGCCCATGGGGAAGGTGGGCCGGTGGTGGTATTCGCGGGTGTGCTCGACGGGCCCGTCGCCGAGCACCTCGGCGAGGTCGGCGAGCACGCCCGCCGTCGCGGACACGATCTTCCCGCCCTGCAAGGACAGCGCGGCGGGCGTGACGCCGTGCAGTTCCGCGGCGCGCAGCAGCACCGCGTCGCGCACCGCGGCGCACGCGGCCTGCACCGCCCCGCCGGTGACGTAGGTCTGCCGGGACGCGGAGCTGGATCCGGCGGGGCCGACGGAGGTGTCGTTGGGATGGATGGTGACGCGTTCGACGCCGAGCTCGGTGCGGGCGATCTGCTGCTGCACGGTCACGAGCCCCTGGCCGACCTCGGCGGCGGCGGTGTGCACTTCGGCGAGCGGTTCGCCACCGACGAGGGCGAGCCGGACGCGGGCCGTGGAGTGGTCGTCGGCGCCTTCGGAGTAGCAGATGTTCTTGATGGTGACCCCGTAGCCGATGCCGCGCACCACCCCTTCGCCGTGCGTGGTGCCGCCGACACCGCCGGGCAGTTCCCGCACGTCCCGGTCGCCGCCGACCGCGGGCAGCGGGATCGCGGTGAGCCGCCGCAGCAGTTCGGCGACGGGCGCCGGGTGGTCGATCCGCTGCCCGGTGGGGATCGTGTCGCCCTCGGCGATGGCGTTGCGGATGCGCAGCTCGACCGGGTCCATGCCGAGCTCGGCGGCGAGCCGGTCCATCTGGGACTCGTAGGCGAACGTCGGCTGCACCGCGCCGAGCCCGCGCATCGCCCCGCACGGCGGGTTGTTCGTGTACAGGCCCCAGGCTTCGACGTCCACGTTCGGCACCCGGTAGGGGCCGACGCCGAGCGTGGTCGCGTTCCCCACGACGACGGGGGTCTTGGAGGCGTAGGCACCGCCGTCGAAGTACTGCCGCGCCTTCACGTACACCAGCTCGCCGTCCCGGGTGGCACCGTGCTCGTAGTACATCTTCGCCGGATGCCGGTGCACGTGGCCGTGGAACGATTCCTCCCGGCCGTAGACCATCTTCACCGGCCGCCCGGTCCGCAGCGCCAGCAGGCACACGTGCACCTGGATCGACAGGTCCTCGCGCCCGCCGAACGCGCCGCCCACCCCGGACAGCGTCATCCGCACCAGTTCCGGGTCGAGGCCGAGCGCGGCCGCGGTCTGCGTGCGGTCCGAGTGCAGGTCCTGGGTGGCCAGGTACAGGTCCACGCCGCCGTCCTCGGCGGGGATCGCCAACCCCGATTCGGGGCCGAGGAACGCCTGGTCCTGCATGCCCACGGTGTAGGTGCCGGAGACGACGACGTCGGCGACCGCGTCCGGGTCCCCCTTGCGGATCACCTGGTGGCGCACCACGTTCCCGCCGGGGTGCAGCGGCGGCAGCGCCCGGTCGTGCGCGGCGAGCTCCGCGTCGGTGCTGGCGGGCAGCACCTCGTAGTCCACGGCGATGCGGTCCAGGGCGCGGCGCGCGATCTCCGGATGCTCGGCGGCGACCAGCGCCACCGCCTCGCCCCGGTAGCGCACCACGTCCTCCGCCAGCACCGGCTGGTCCTGCTGCTTCACCCCGTACCGGTTGCGGCCGGGCACGTCGGCGGCGGTGAGCACCGCGCGCACCCCCGGCAGCCGCAGCGCCGCGGTCACGTCGATCGAGGTGATCCGCGCGTGCGGGTGCGGGCTGCGCAGCGTCGCGCCCCACAGCATGTGCTCCGCCCACAGGTCGGAGGAGTAGGCGAACTCGCCGCGCACCTTCAACGTGCCGTCCGGGCGCAACGGGGACTCCCCGATGCCGCCCGCGATGCCGGTGTCGAGGTGCTGCGGAGTGCGCGTGGGACCGCTCATCGGGCCACCTCCCCGTGCCGTGCCCCGGATCGCGCGCGGATCCGGCCGCTCGCGGCGCGCAGGTCGCGCGCCAAGTCCACTTCGGACACCGCGGTGAGGGCGCCGTCCTCGACGACGCGCCTGCCACCGCGCAGCAGCAGTCGCAGCGGCGGCAGCGGACCCAGCACCAGCGCCGCCACCGGATCCTCGATCCCGGCGTGACCGAGCCCGTCGAGCCGCCACACCGCGAGGTCGGCGAGCTTCCCGGGCCGCAGCGACCCCAGCTCGTCCTGCCTGCCCAGGCAGCGGGCACCGCCGAGGGTGGCGGCGAACAACGCCTCCCGCACCGAGAGCGCCGCCGGCCCCCGGGACCGATCGGCCGGTGTCGCCGCGCCCGGCAGGTCCGCGTCCTCAGGTCGCGCCGTTCCGGGCCGGTCCCGCTCCGCCGGTAGCGCCGCACCCCGCCGATCCCGTGCCCCAGGTGGAGCTCCACCCCGCCGGGCCCGTGCCGTCAGCAGCGCCTGCCGCATCTCCTCGCCGATCCCGCCCGCCTCGTTCGACGCGGCCCCGTCCGCACCCAGCCCGACCCGCACGCCCGCGTCCAGCAGCTCCCGCAGCGGTGCCGTCCCCGCCCCCAGGCGGCCGTTCGAACTCGGGCAGTGCGCCGAACCCGTGCCCGTCTCCGCCAGCCGCGACACCTCCGCCGCCGACAGGTGCGCGGTGTGCGCCAGCCACACGTCCGGGCCCAGCCAGCCGAGGGCGTCGGCGTGCTCCACCGGGGTGCGGCCGAACTCGGCGCGGCACCGCCGCTCCTCCTCCGCGGTCTCCGCCAGGTGCGTGTGCAGCCGCACGCCGCGCGCCCGCGCCAGCTCCGCGGCGTCCCGCAGCAACCGCTCGCCGACGCTGAACGGCGAGCACGGGCCCACCGCGATCCGCACCACCGACCCCGGACTCGGATCGTGGAACCGGCCGATCGCCGCGTCCGTGCCCGCCAACGCCACGTCCGCGTCCTCCACCAGCGAATCCGGCGGCAACCCGCCCCGGGAACGCCCGCGGTCCATGCAGCCCCGCACCGCGTGCAGCCGCACCCCGATGCTCCCGGCCGCGGCGATCACCGCACCGAACACGTCACCGCCGTCGCGGGGGAACACGTAGTGGTGGTCGGCGATCGTCGTCGCCCCCGACAACGCCAGCCGCGCCGCACCCGCGGCGGCCGCCGCGTGCGCGCAGTCCTCGTCCAACCCCGCCCACACCGGGTAGAGCGAGGGCAGCCAGTCGAACAGCGGCGCGTCCGGCGCGAACCCGCGCGTCACCCACTGGTACAGGTGCTGGTGGGCGTCGACCAGGCCCGGCGTGATCAGGCAACCGCGCACGTCGATCCGCTCGCCCAGCCCCGGATCGGCCCGGCCGGCGCCGACCGCGGCGATCCGGCCCCCGTCGACCACCACGTGGCCCTCGGCGTGCTCGGCGCCGTCGACGGTGACGACCGCGGCACCGTCGAGCACGAACCGCTCAGGCATGGCCGGCCTCCCGCCGGGACGCGAGCCGCACCGCGTCCACGATCTTCTCGTAGCCGGTGCAGCGGCACAGGTTGCCTGCCAGCGCCTCCCGGATCTCCACGTCCGACGGGTCGGCGCGCCGCCGCAGCAGATCCGTGGCCTGCACCAGCAGGCCCGGGGTGCAGAACCCGCACTGCACGGCGCCCGCGTCGAGGAACGCCTGCTGCACCTCGCTGAGCCGGTCGCCGTCGGCGAGCCCCTCCACGGTCCCCACCTCCCGGCCCTCGACCTGGCCGGCCGCGACCAGGCACGCGCAGACCGGGACCCCGTCCAAGGTCACGGTGCACGAACCGCACTCGCCCTGCTCGCAGGCGTTCTTCGACCCGGGCAGGCCGAGGCGTTCCCGCAGCACGTACAGCAGGCTCTCGCCCTCCCACACGTCGTCGGCCCGCTGCCGCCGCCCGTTGACGGTGAAGTTCACGCGCATGACCGCCTCCCGTTCCGGTGCTCGTCCCACACCCGCAGCACCGTCCGCCGGGCCAGGACGCCCAGCGCGTGCCGCCGGTACCCGGCGGTGGCGCGCACGTCGTCGACGAGGGGCGCGGCTGCCGCCACGAGCTCGCCGAACCGCCGCACCACCAGGTCCGGCAGCTCCCGCGGCCGCTCCCACCGGTCGCTCGCGGTGAGTTCGGCGGCGAGGAAGTCCTCGGCCGCCGTCGCGCGGAACGGCACCGGGCCCGCCGACCCCACGCCGGTGCCGATCCGCCGCCGGTCCGGGTGCAGGGCGATCGCGAACGCGCACACCGCGATCACCATCGCGTTGCGGGTGCCGACCTTCGCGAACTGCTGCGGGCCGGAAGCGGTCGGCACGTGCACCGCGGCGATCAGCTCGTCCGCGGCGAGCGCGTTGCGCTTGGGCCCGGTGAAGAACTCCGCGACCGGCAGCGTCCGGGTACCGCGCACCGAGGCCACCTCGACGCGCGCGTCCGAGGCCAGCAGCGGTGGATGCCCGTCCCCGGCCGGCGAGGCCGAACCGAGGTTCCCGCCGAGCGTGCCCCGGTTGCGGATCTGCGGAGAACCGACGGTGCGCGCTGCCGTCGCCAAGCCCGGGAGCCGGTCGCCCAGCTCGTCGACCAGGCGCGCGTAGGGCAGCAGCGCGCCGATGCGCAGCACCCCGTCCGACTCCGACCACTCCTGCTCGGCGCCGGTGGCGGTGAGGTCCAGCAGCGCCTCCGGCCGGTCGTGGCCGAAGTTCAGCCCGACCAGCACGTCGGTGCCTCCCGCCAGCACGGTCGCCGCGGGGCGGGCCGCCCGGATCTCCAGGGCCTCGCGCCACGAGGCCGGGCGCAGGAAGTCCACGGCGCTTCCCCCCTGTCGGTCGGAGTCGACGAGGGCCGCACCACTCGTAGCCCGTCGCCGTGGGTGGTCGTCCCAGTACACAACTCGCGAACGGAGGTTGACCAGCGGTGGAACACCCGAAATGCCGGACGGGTGAACACCCGTCCCTCGTACGTTCCTACGAACCGGCGCCCCTCCGGTCGCCTCCCGAAGCGCGCACCCACCGCTGCGGAGTGAACGGACCGTTCGTCCACCGGGATGGGACGAACGATCCGTCCACTACGGATCCCGCGGCACTCGCCGCCCGCGCTCGGGTCGAGCGGTGCCGCACCGCACACCGCCGCCGCCCGCACGGCCGAGCCGGGGGGGGGGGGGGGGGGGGGGGGGGGGGGGGGGGGGGGGGGCGGGGGGGGGGCCCCCGCCCCCCCGGCCGATCGGCTCACGGCC
>NZ_JAIUJZ010000175.1:0-1829 GCF_020176775.1 Saccharopolyspora sp. 6M | reverse complement strand
CGGGGGGGGGGCCGGGGGCGCCCCCCCCCCCCCCCCGGCCCCCCCCCGGGGGGCGCGGGGTGACGGGCGGGTGCCACCAAATAGTTCCGCCCCTGGGGCCGTTCACTCCCTCCCGCGGGACTCCACAGCCCGCCCCGGACGGTGCAGAGTGAGCGGCGTGCGCCTGAGCGAACTCGTCGACGACCCGGACCTGGGTCTGACGCTGCTCACCGGCCCGGCGGATCCGGTGGTCCGCGGCGTGTACGTCACCGACCTGCTCGACCCGAGCCGCTACCTGAGCGGCGGCGAGCTGGTCGTCACCGGCCTGATGTGGCGAGCGGACCCGGCGGATTCGGCCCGGTTCGCCGCCGCGCTCGCGGCGGCGGGCGTGGCGGCGGTCGCCGCGGGCACGGCGCGGCTGGGCAGCACTCCGCCGGACCTGGTGGCCGCCTGCCGGGAACACGGCCTCCCGCTGCTGGAGGTGCCGGTCGCGGTCAGCTTCAGCGCGTTGTCCGAGCGGATCCTGGACGCGCACCGCGCGGCGGGCCGGGGCTGGGTGTCGGCGTTGGCGGCGGGCGCCGGGCTGGACGAGGTGCTGGAGCGGGCATCGGCCGAGCTGGGCACCGGCTGCTGGGTGCTGTCCGGCGCGGGAGCGGTGCTGGCGGGTCCCGCGGAGCCGCCGGCCGCGGACGACCTGCGCCCCGGCCTGTCGGGGGAGGGGACTCGGGCCGGGTGGTCCTTCCGCCCGGTGGGCGGTGGCGGTGAGCCGCGCATCGCCCGCTGGTTCGTGGTGTCCCGCGCCGGCGCGGTCCCACCGGAGGCGCTCGGGGAACTCGCGACCGTGGTCGCCCTGGTGCGCAGCCGCGTGGACCAGGCGCGGCGCATCGCGGGCCGGTCCGCGGAGTCGGCGCTGCGCAGGCTGCTCGACGGCTCGTCGAGCGCGGCGGAGGTGGCGGCGCGGCTGGACGCGGCAGGTGTGCCGGTGGAGGAACCGCTGCGGGTGGTGCAGCTGTCGGTGCCGGGTGGTGCGGCGCGCGCGGCCGCGGTGCTGCGCGAGTTGGCGGCGGCGACGGGTTCACCGTCGGTCGTGGCGCCGCTGGGGGAGGTGGCGGTCGCGGTGTTCGCGGCCGACGAGCGGCGGCTGGCGGGGCTGCCCGCGCGGTTCCGCGGGTTCGCGGAGCTGGCGGGTCCGGCGGCCGGTTTGCGGGCGGGCGTCAGCGACGTCGCGGCGGCGGACGGCTTGCGCTCCGCGCTGGAGGAGGCGGGCCACGCGCGGCGGCTGGCGGAGCTGGCCCCGGATTCGGCGGTGGTGACGGCGGATGCGCTGGCGTCGCACCGGGTGCTGCTGGCGTCGGTGCCCGCGGAGTTGCGCCGGTCCTACCGGGACAGGTTGCTGGGGCCGCTGTTGTCCTACGACGAGGCGCACGCGGCGGATCTGGTGCGCACCCTGCGGGTGTTCCTGGAGTGCTCGGGTTCGTGGTCGCGCTGCGCCGCGCTGCTGCACGTGCACGTGAACACGTTGCGGTACCGGATCGGCCGGGTCGAGCAGATCACCGGACGAGAGCTGGGAAATCTCTCCGCACGAGTGGATTTCCACCTCGCACTGCAACTTCTCGACGACAGCCCGTCCTGATCGGCCGCTGCGTCGTGTGAGTCGTCACAAACGCCCGTCCGGCCGGGGATGTTTCACCCGATCGGTTCGTAATCGGCTGCGTCGACCGGTACCGTGCTTGGTGGGGCGCCCCCCCCCCCGCCCCCCCCCCCCCCGCCCCCGCCGGGGAAGGGGGTGTGCGCAAACTGCCCCCCCCCCCCGGGGGCGGGCCCCCCCCCCCCCGGCGCCCGCGCCCCCC
>NZ_JAIUJZ010000174.1:0-6909 GCF_020176775.1 Saccharopolyspora sp. 6M | reverse complement strand
TTTTTTAAGTGGGGTGTGTTGTCACCGCTGGTGTGGTTGTTTGGGCGGGGGGCCGGCGCCGGGCGCCCGCGCGCCCCCCCCCCCCCCCCCCCCCCCCGCGACGCGAAGCCACGGAGGTAACGGGATTGACCGATCAGTCCGCCACCACCGGTGTGACGGACCGCCCGAGCGACGGAGACGTCGCCGGAACCGCGGCACGTTCCGCTGAACGCATCCGGGAACACCTGGACGGCGCGGTACCCGCCACCCCTTGCCTGGTGATGGACCTGACGGCGGTGCGGGAGCGCTACGCGGAACTGCGAGCCGCACTGCCGGACGCGCGGATCTGCTACGCGGTCAAGGCCAACCCGATGCCCGAAGTCGTCGCCGCGCTCGTCGAGCTCGGCTCCTCCTTCGACGTCGCCAGCCCCGGCGAGATCGACCTCTGCCTCGAACAGGGCGCCGACCCCGCGGCGATCTCCTACGGCAACACCATCAAGAAGCGCGCCGACATCGCCCGCGCCCACGCGCAGGGCGTCCGGCTGTTCGCCACCGACAGCGAAGCCGACCTCACCGCCATCGCCGAAGCCGCGCCCGGCGCGAGCGTGTTCTGCCGCGTGCTCGTCGCCAACGACGGCTCCCGCACCCCGTTCGGCCGCAAGTTCGGCTGCACCCCCGAGACCGCGGTCCGGCTGCTCGGCCGCGCCGCCGAACTCGGCCTCGACGCGTGCGGCGTGTCCTTCCACATCGGATCGCAGCAGCACGACGCCGCGGCCTGGGAGCACGGCATCGCCGCCGCCCACCGAGTGTTCCGCGGCGCCGCCGAGCACGGCGTCCGGCCGCGACTGGTCAACCTCGGCGGCGGGCTGCCCGCGCACTACACCGACGCCGCGCCGCCGCTGACCGACTACGCGCGGCGCATCGAGCAGGCCCTCGACCGCGAGTTCGGCGCCGACCGGCCCGAACTGCTCGTTGAACCCGGCCGCCGCCTCGTCGGCGACGCCGGCGTGCTGCGCAGCGAAGTCGTCCTCGTCTCCCCGGACTCCGACGGCGAACGCCGCTGGGTCTACCTCGACGTCGGCCGCTACAACGGGCTCGCCGAGACCGAAGGCGAAGCGATCACCTACCGGCTGCGCACCTCCCGCGACGGCGACCCGGTCGGCCCGGTCGTGCTCGCCGGACCCACCTGCGACGGCGACGACGTGATCTACCAGCGCACCCGCTACGAGCTGCCGCTGACCCTGCGCGCCGGGGACACCGTGGACCTGCTCAGCGCCGGTGCCTACACCGCCAGCTACGCCTCGGTCGGCTTCAACGGCTTCCCGCCGCTGCCGACCCGTTGCATCGACGGGCACGAGCGACCCTGACCGCTGCGGCACGCCCGTGCCGCAGCGGTGCGCCCGGAGCGCAACACGAACGTTCTCCGCGAAATCTGCGAAATGTTGGGAGGTCGATAGATGTCGATCGATGCCGGAACCCTGCAACCCGTCGGTCTGTTCACCGGGCAGCACGTGCTCGCCGAGCTCGACGGTGTGGACGCGCAGCTGCTGGACGACGAGCAGTTCCTGCGCGACACCCTGGACAGCGCGCTGAGCCGCTCGCAGGCCACGGTGTGCCAGGTGATCGCCAAGCGGTTCGAACCGCAAGGCGTCACAGTGCTGGCGCTGCTGTCGGAATCCCATGCGTCGCTGCACACCTACCCCGAAGAGGGATCGATCTTCATCGACGTGTTCACCTGTGGGAACACCGCGCAGCCCGAGCGGGCGGTCGAACTGCTCGCCGAAGCGCTGCGACCCGCGTCGGTGAACACCCGCACGATCCGCCGGGGCCGGGACTACGACCCGGAACTGGTCTCGTGACCGGCTCGCCGACTCGCCGACCGCGAGCAGGCGGGACACCCTCCACAATGGACACACAAGTGCGTTCCCCCGCCCGACCCGGGCGCCGTAACGAGGAGGAGCACCGTTGATCGAAATCGACGGGCAGCGTTGGGTCAGCGAACCCATGGGCGCCGACATGCGGCGGTTGTGGCGCATCGACGACGTGATCTGGGAAGGCGACACCGCCTACCAGCACGTGCTCATCGGCCGCACCGACCAAGGCGTCTCGCTGTTCTGCGACGACGACCGGCAGAGCACCGAGTTCTCCCAGCTCGTCTACCACGAGGCCATGCTGGTCCCCGGCTTCCTGCTCGCCGCGAACCTGGACCGGGTGCTCATCATCGGCTCCAGCGAAGGCGTCGCCAGCCAGCTCGCCGTCGCCGCCGGAGCCACCCGCGTCGACCACGTCGACATCGACGAGGAATGCGTCCGGGCCTGCGCCGAGCACCTGCCCTACGGCTACACCACCGACGAGATCCCCGCGCTGCAACGCGGCGACGGGCCCATCACCCTGCACTTCGGCGACGGAGTGGCCTTCCTGGAACAGGCCCCGCCGGAAGGCTACGACCTCGTCGTCGTGGACCTGCCCGACGAACGCGCGGACGACGCCGACGGCCAGCACAACCGGCTCTACGGCCTCGAATTCCTGCAGCGCTGCCAGACCGTGCTCGCCCCCGGCGGCGTCGTCGCCTTCCAGGCGGGCTGCCCCACCGTGTGGCGCAACGAAACGCTGATCCGCGCCTACAACCGGTTCCGGTCGGTGTTCGAGACCGTCACCTACTTCGGCTCCGACGAGCACGAGTGGGCGTTCCTGTTCGGCCGCGCCGAACCGGTCGACGACCCCACCAACCTCATGCTGGAGAACCTCCCGAACAGCGAGTACCAGCCGCGCACCATCGACGACGCCAGCCTCATCGGCTGCACCGTCCCGCCCTACTCGGTGCGCAACCAGGGCTGAGCGAACGCCGAAGAGCCCCCCGGCTCACCCGCTCCGGCGGGCTCTTCGCATGCCCGGCGTCAGAGGAACTGCAGGTACGGGTGCAGCCCAGGGGCGCCGCTGCGCGCGCCGAACCACTGCTCGAACGCGATGCCCCGCTCGCGCAGCTGCGCCTCCAGCTCCGCGTTCCCCGCATCCTCCGCGAGCCGCGCGTCCACCTCGTACAACCGCTCGTGCGCGGTGTCGCCGAACGCGGTGGCGGCGAACCGGGCGAAGATCGGCGTGCTCTGCGACCAGTCCAGCAGCTCCGCCGCGTCCAGCAGCACCTGCGCCTCGTGCACCACCAGCCGCAGCGCCAGCGCTTCGGCCACGCAGCGCGGCGGCGTCCACACCGGCTCCGACAGCCGCGTCGCCACCGCCGCCGACGCCAGCAGGAACGCCCGGGCGAACGCCGAGTCGTAGCGGGCGCCGTAGCAGGGCGGCAGCTCCGCCAGCACCAGCAGGCCCTGGGCCTCGTCGACCGTCGCGTTGTTGATGGACAACGACAGCTCGTCGTAGAAGATCTCGTCGGTCACCACCCACACCGCGTGGATCAGCGCGCCCGCCGCGAGCCGCGCCGCCGACTCCTCCACGTCCGGGGCGGCGAACGCCTCCGGACCGAAGGCGCGCAGCCGGGGCGCGCACTCCAGCAGCGTCTCCCGCCAGTGCCGCGCCTCCACCACCGGTTCCGCGGCCCCCAGCGCCTCCTCCACGGCCAGCTCCAGCTCGCTGGAGTCGTCCGGAGTGCGCACGTCCGCCGCGGCCAGGCTCTGGTTGAACTCGTCTTCGGTGATCCGCACCTTCGACTCCGCGACCGACCAGCCGCTGAGCAGGTCGATCTCGCTGAGCAGCTCGTCGAGCACCGTCGCCGCCGCCCACTCCGCCGATACCAGCGACGGCGCGTCCAGCACCAGTTCCACCGTCGTCCGGGCCGGGCCCGGCGAGATCCGGAAGTCCAGCACGTCGATGTCGGCCTGGTCCGGCCCGGTGACGCCTTCCACGAGCGCGAGCCTGCGGTCGAGCAGCGCGACCACGCCCTGCTGCTGCAACTCGTCCAGTCCCTGCACCGCCACCGGCGGTTCTAGTACCGCCGTCACCACGTAGTCCACCGCTGCTCGCCCTCTCCTCCCGAACGCACCGCATGGTACGTGCCTGCCCGCGCGGAGAGCCGCCTGCGCCACCTCCGGGGAAAGCGGGATCATGGCCCGGTGACGACGACGGTGGCGGTGTTCGGCAGCTGCAACATGGATCTGGTGGCCTACGTGGGGACCGCGCCGAAGCGCGGCGAAACCGTGCTCGGGCGCGAATTCCGCACGGCGCCCGGCGGAAAGGGCGCGAACCAGGCCGTCGCGGCCGCCAGAGCGGGCGCGGAAGCGCTCATGATCGGCGCGGTCGGGGAGGACGAACTGGGCGGCGGGCTGCGCGAGGCATTGCGCGGGTTCGGAGTCGATACCCGCGGTCTGCGCACCGTCCCGGGAAACAGCGGCACGGCGCATATCGTCGTCGACGACGACGGCGGAAACGCGATCGTCGTGGTCCAGGGGGCCAATGCGACCGTCGATTCGCTCGCGCCCGGCGATGCCGAACTGATCGCGAGTTCCGGAGCGCTGCTGCTGCAGCTGGAGATCCCGTTCGCCGGGGTCGAATCCGCCGCCGCGGCCGGGCGCTCCGCCGGAGTTCCGGTGATTCTCACGCCGGCTCCCGCCGCGGAACTGTCCGCCGAGTTGCTGGCGAACGTGGACGTGCTGGTGCCGAACGAACACGAAGCCGCGGTCCTCACCGGTCGCGACGATCCCGACGCGGCGTTGCGGGAATTGGTGGAACGAGTACCGGAAGCGATCATCACGCTCGGTGCCGAAGGAGCCCTCTACGGCAATGCGGCGGGAGAGGTCGTCCGGTCGCCCGCCCATCGGGTGCGGGCCGTGGACACCATTGCGGCGGGGGACACCTTCGTCGGTGTCTTCGCGGCTGCGCGGGCCGGGGGAGCGGAGGTCCGGGAAGCGCTGGCGGCGGCCTCGGCAGCGTCCGCGCTGGCCGTGGGGCGCCACGGCGCCATGTCGTCGATGCCGACGGAACAGGAGATCAGGGAGTTCCGCGGCTGAGCGCGGAAGCGGGGTGGAATGTCGCGGACGCCGCCGACCGGAGAAATGTCCGATCCCGCACGGGCGGCGTCGCGCGACACCCCGATGGACTCACTTGGCCTTGTCGTAGGCGTCCACGATCTCCGAGGGAATGCGTCCCCGATCCGACACCTGCATGCCCTGCTCCCGGGCCCATTCCCGAATGGCCTGGTTGCGTTCCCGGTCGGCGGCGGTAGGAGCAGCGGCGGTCTTGCCCGCCTTGCCCGCCGCGCGCTTGCGACCCCCGGTGCGGCGTGCGGCGGAGACGTACGACGCCAACGAGTCCCGCAGTTTCGCTGCGTTGTCGGCGGACAGGTCGATGGTGTAGTCGACCCCGTCCAGGCTGAACTCGACCGTCGACTCCGCTTCCGACCCGTCGACGTCGTCGACGAGCTGCACGGTGACCTTCTGCGCCACTGGAAAACCCTCGATTCCGGTTCGTTATTGCTGGCCTTCGTGCGAGAGCGTACGAAGAACGTTCTGAACAATAAACCGTTGTTGCGAAAATGTGCCACCCTGGGTCCGTCGAGCACTGACCGTGAGCTCGGAACGCTGTTGTAGCGACGTTGTGCTTCAGATTACTTTCTCGATTTCGCGGCCGATCGGCTACGGTGTGTCGCGGGGCGGTTCGCCCGGGACCCGGCATCGCGGGGTCGACGGTGCCCCCGCACGGCGGTTCTCAACGGCCGGTGGTGCTGTTCTATCGTTGACGCGAGACAACAGCGATGCCGCGTGCTACAACGTGGGTCAGGGTCGCAGGAGTCTCGCCTGCAGGTGTCGCGGATCGAGACGGGGCACGTTCCCGAGACAGGTGATCATGGCCGAGCGTATTCAGGTCGAACTCGTCGACGACATAGACGGGTCGCCAGCCCAGCAGACCGTTACTTTCGCGCTGGACGGCGTGACCTACGAAATCGACTTGAGCGAACGGCACGCGCAACGCCTGCGCGGAGTCTTCGCCCGGTACATCGAGCGGGCGCGCGTTCCCGAGCGCGAGCAGTCCGCCGCCACGGCCAAACGCCAGGAACGGGACGAACGCGACGCCCGCCAGGCCAACCGGCAGCTGACCGAGCAGATTCGCGGTGCCGCGCAACGGAGCAAGGACCGGTTGCACAAGCAGCAGGAACCGGAAGCGGACGAACAGGCCGCCGAGGCCGGACCCGCACTCCCGGTGGAACCGCGCGAACCGGAACAGCTCGTCCCCGAACCTCCGCGCCAGGAGGAGGAGCGGTCGAACTCCACCGTCGCCTCCGTGTCCCTGCCGCAATTCTCGTCCGCTGTGGACTGAGCCGGTACCGGTGGTCCCGGCCGGCCGCGTTCCCGGAACGGGACGCTTCCGGCCCCGAACGCAGAAGAACCGCATCGTGGTGATCCGCGATGCGGTTCTTCGTCTTTCCGGTACCGGTCGCTCCGCTGCCGCCTCCCCCGCGCGCGGAGCGCTCGGTGCCTCAATCGGCGGCGCGGTGCCTGCGCCCTTTCGCGCGACCGCCGGAGTCGCCGTGCTGAGCGGCCACCGATTCGGCGGCCGACGACTCGGCGCTCTCGGTCAGCGCCGCGGCGAACTCGGGTGGGGAGCTCAGTCCCCAGTTGTCCGCCTCCGGGTCGATCAGCTGCTGCTGCAACTCGGTGTAGATCGGTGTCGAGTCCACGGTTACCCCCTGCCTCTTGGTCGGCGAGCAGGCTACCGGCGCGCGGGTGGGTGCAGCCCGCGAAACGCACCGCGATCACTCGATGGAGATCGCCGGACTCGGGCCGGGCCGCGGCCCGGTGTCCCGGTGCTCGGTGGTCCCACGGCAAGCCGCCATCCGGGTGAAGCGGGATGACCTGCGGTTTTCGCGTTAATGGGGGGTGGTGTTCAAGGCCGTTTTCGGCCCGTGTAGATTTCTTTCTGCCAGCACGGAACGGGCCGAAAACGAATCGGGCCGGGTGCGGCGGGGTCGCGAAACGGGCTTCC
>NZ_JAIUJZ010000173.1:0-25479 GCF_020176775.1 Saccharopolyspora sp. 6M | reverse complement strand
CCGACGGCCTCAGCGGCACCCCGTTGGCGGGGCTCGCCAACCTCGATCAGCGCGGCTGATCACGCAAGCCACGGCCCCCCCGCGCGGGGGGGGGGGCGCGGGGGGCGTTACCAGCGCCCCGCCGCCGGGGGGGGGGGGGGCGCCCCACCTACGCCGGGCGGGTGGGGCGCGCTGCCCGGGGCCCGTTGCCCAGTGCGCGGGGTCAGCGCGCGGGGTCAGTGTCCGCGGTCGGGGGTGCGCAGGTAGGCGAGTCCCATTTCGGCGAGTTCGTCGGCGTAGCGGCGCATCGTGGGTTCGTCGGCGGGCCGGTCGGGGCGCACCGAGTTGTGGAAGCAGGCGCCCAGCAGGGCGCGGGCGACGGCGTCCAGGGCGGCGCCGGGGTCGTCGCGGCGGATGTCGCCGGTGTGCGGGGTGGCGGCGTCGATCAGCAGCCGGTGCACTTCGGTGATGGTGCGGGCGCCGCGGTCGAGGACGTCGATCTCGTGGGCGCGCAGCAGGTAGGGGAACAGGGATCGGGTCGAGGTGAACGAGCGCAGCAGCGCGTCGGTGTAGGCGTGCAGGACGCCGGTCAGGGTGGGTTCGGCGGTGCGCAGCGCGTCGGCGAGGTCGGTTTCGCGCTGGTGCAGCATCCGGTCGGTGAGGGCGGCGAGGAGTTGGTCCTTGCCGTCGAAGCGGCGGTAGATGGAGCCGACGGACACTCCGGCGCGTTCGGCGACGCCGGTGATCGTGAGTTGTTCGAGGCCGATGTCGAAGGCGAGTTCTTCGGCGGCTTCCAGGACGCGGGCCAGGGTGGCGGCGCTGCGGGCTTGGCGGGGTTGCCGGTAGTGCGCCTGGGGGTCCGGCTCGTCGGTCATGCCCGCATCGTATCGGCGCTGATCGGGCCGGTTCGTCCTTGACGGGTGGCGCCCACCGCCCGCTATATTCGAGAACGAGAATTCACGTTCGCATTTGGAGGTTCGTCATGCCGACCCCCGAGGACGAGGGCACCGCGCTGCTGCACGCCATCCGGGCGCACCGCCCGCGGCTCGCCGAAGGCGGATTCGCCGCCGACCGCGACAACGCCGACCCCACCGGCAACCTCGCGCTGCTCGCCGAACTCGGCACCGCTCGGCTCGTCGTGCCCGCCGCCCACGGCGGGCTCTGGGACGGCACCGAACGCGGCGGCTGGGGCACCCTCATCCGCGCGGTCCGCGAGATCAGCGCCGGCGACGGGCCCACCGGGCAGAACTGGCTCACCACCGCCCTGGTCGCCCGCGAACTGTTCGGCCCCGGCAACGGACTGCCGCGCGGCACCCGGGAGGAGCTGGCGCACCGGGTGCTGCACGACGGGCTGCGGTTCGTCTCCTCCGTCGCCGAAACCGGCACCACCGGCAAGGTCACCGCCCGCCGCGTCGACGGGGGAGTGCTGGTCACCGGTACCAAGACCTTCAACTCCAACAGCGGCGGTGGCGGGGCCGCGCTCGTGCGCTGCCTGCTCGACGGCGCCCCGCACCAAGCGCTGGTCGACCTCGACGACCCGCGGATCGAAGCCCACGACGACTGGGACAACATGGGCCAGCGCGGCACCCGCAGCCGCACCCTCACCTACCGGGACGTCTTCGCCCCCGACGGCCACCACCGGCCCGCCCCGGCCACACCCTCCCCGGTGTTCCTCGGCGCGGTGATGCTGCTGCACGCGGCGCTGCTGCAAGGCATCGGCGAAGGTGCCCTCGACGCCCTGCTCGGGCACGCCCGCACCATGACCCGCGGCTCGCTGCCCCGCTTCGCCGGACCCGCCGACGACCCGCTGGTGCTGCGCCGCATCGGCGCCACCTCCAGCAGGCTCGCCGCCTCCCGCGCCCTGCTGCACGCCGCCGCCGACCGGCTCGAAACCGGCGCCGAGGAGACCGACGAGACGACAGTCGACTGCTTCCGCGCCAAGGTCGCCGCCGTCGAGGCCTCCCTCGAGGCCGCCGCCGAGATCCACGAGATCACCGGCGCCCGCAGCACCTCCCACGCCCACCGCTACGACCGGTTCTGGCGCAACGCCCGCACCTTCGCCTCCCACGACCCCGTCGACGCCAAGAACGTCTACATCGGCCGCTACGAACTCACCGGCACCGTCGCCGAACCGTCCAGCGTCATCCGGTTCTGACCGCACCCGGCGACGCCCGGTGGTCCCGCCCGCGCCGCCGCCGGGACCACCGACGTGCGCACGTGCGCCGAGCCGCGCCCGACGGGCCGCGAACGGGTCGATCCCCCCGCGAACCGGGCACCGGGTCGACGAGGTGGATACGGTCGGTGACGTGACGGAACTCGACGCGCCCACCCGGTACCGGCTCACCCAGTACGCCCACGGCGGCGGCTGCGCCTGCAAGATCCCGCCCGGAGAGCTGGAGGAGATCGTCGCCGACCTGCGCGGCGTGCCCGACCCGGCGCTGCTGGTCGGCCTCGACGACGGCGACGACGCCGCCGCGGTCCGCATCGACCCGGCCGGGCAGGCGGTGGTCAGCACCGCGGACTTCTTCACCCCCGTCGTCGACGACGCCTACGACTGGGGCCGGATCGCGGCCACCAACGCCCTGTCCGACCTCTACGCGATGGGCGCCCGCCCGGTGCTGGCGATCAACCTGCTGTGCTGGCCCCGCGACCGGCTCCCGCTGGAACTGGCCCGCGAGGTGCTGCGCGGCGGCCTCGACGTCGGCCGCGCCGCGGGCTGCCCCGTCGCAGGCGGGCACAGCGTCGACGACCCCGAACCCAAGTACGGCATGGCCGCCACCGGCACCGCCGACCCCGACGCGCTGCTGCGCAACGACGCCGGGCGCGCCGGGCTGCCGCTGTCGCTGACCAAACCCCTCGGCATCGGCGTGCTCAACACCCGGCACAAGGCCACCGGCGAGGTGTTCCCGCAGGCCGTGGCCGCCATGACCGAGCTCAACGCCGAGGCCTCGGCCGCCGCGCTGGCCGCCGGGGCGCGCTGCGCGACCGACGTCACCGGGTTCGGGCTGCTCGGGCACCTGCTGAAACTGGTGCGCGCCAGCGGGGTCTCCGCCGTCCTCGACTCCGCCGCCGTGCCCTACCTGGACGGGGCGCGGGAGGCGCTGCGCGACGGGCACGTCAGCGGCGGCACGCACCGCAACCTCGACTGGGTGCGCCCGCACTGCGCCCTCGCCGCCACCAGCGAGGGCGAGGCGCTGCTGCTGGCCGACGCCCAGACCTCCGGCGGGCTGCTGGTGGCCGGTGAGGTCCCCGGCGCGCCCGTCGTCGGCGAACTCGTCCCGCGCGGCGAACACCTCATCACCGTGCGCTGACCCGGTACGCGGCTGCGGGTGCCCACCGCCGCCCGACCGGGTCGGGGTGGTGTGGCGGCGCGACCAGGTTCGCGAGGACTCCGGCCCGCACCCGTCCGGGCCGGAACGGGTCAGGGCAGGGGACGGCCGATCGGGTCCGCGGTGACCTCGCGCAGGCCCGCGGAGGTCTCGGCGAGCAGTTCCGCGAGGATGTCGCGCAGCGTCGCGCCGTCGGTGCGCACCAGCCACGACCGCATCGCCGAACCGAAGCAGGTCATCATCAGCATCGACCACGTGTACAGCCGCGGATCGGGTTCGCCGCCACCGCAGTGCTCGGCGAGGCTGGTCGCCACCTCGTGCACCCAACGCCGGTGCATCAGGTGCGATTCGTAGTCGCCCCCGGCCTCCAGGGAATCCAGCAGCTGCGCGCGCATCAGGTGCTGGCGGCGATCGGCCTGCACCCGGTCGGCGGTGTCGAACATGGCGGCGGCCAGCTTGCGCATCGGATGCTCGTCGGCGGGCCGGGAGGCCAGCACCTGGTGCATCCGCTCCTGCTCGCGCAGCGAATCGCCGAACAGCACCGCGTCCTTGCTGGGGAAGTGGCGGAAGAAGGTGCGCGGGGCGATGTCGGCGGCCTCGGCGATCTGCTCGACGGTGGTGTTGTCGAAGCCCCGCTCGGTGAACAGCCGCAGCGCCGCCTCCTCGATGCCCGCCCGGGTGCGGGCGGTGCGGCGCCGCCTGCGGTCGACGGGCTC
This sequence comes from Saccharopolyspora sp. 6M, assembly GCF_020176775.1. Classification (NCBI taxonomy): domain Bacteria; kingdom Bacillati; phylum Actinomycetota; class Actinomycetes; order Pseudonocardiales; family Pseudonocardiaceae; genus Saccharopolyspora; species Saccharopolyspora sp. 6M. The sequence continues at coordinate 21,455 of NZ_JAIUJZ010000173.1, read as the reverse complement.
GGCGGAGGGTTCGACGGGTGCGGCGGTCATGCGACCCAGGTTCACCCGGTGTGCACGTTCCGTCAACGGTGACTGATGTCATGAGTGACAAATGGCAGTGGTGACATAACGTGGGTGGGCATCCTGTCGCACGCGAAATGAGGAGACCTCGTGTCCGGTACCCACCCCGAGTCGGCTTCGGGCGGTGCGCACCCCACCGAAGGCCCGAACACCGAAGGCGAGCGCCGCGCCGTCGCCGACGGCATCGACCTGGGGGTCTATCGCCGCCGCTGGACCACGCTGCTGGTCCTGTGCCTGGCGCTGTCGGCGACGATGCTGGCGAACACCTCGCTCGGCGTCGCCCTGCCGTTCCTGTCCCAGGACCTCGGCTCCTCGCTGTCGGACCAGCAGTGGTTCAGCAACGCCTACGCCCTGGTGTTCGCGGGGCTGCTGTTCACCACCTCCACCCTCGCCGACCGCTACGGGCGCAAGCTCATGCTGCAGGCCGGGCTGGTGCTGTTCGGCGCGGTGTCGCTGTACGTGTGCTTCTTCGTCAGCTCCAGCGCCGAGCTGATCGCCGCCCGCGGGCTGCTCGGCCTCGGCGGATCGATGATCATGCCGGTGACGCTGTCCATCCTCACCAGCGTGTTCCCCAGCTCCGAGCGCACCAAGGCGGTCGGGGTGTGGGCCGCGGTCTCCGGCGCCGGAACCGCCCTCGGCCCGGTCATCGCCGGGCTGCTGCTGGAGGTCAGCACCTGGCACGCGGTGTTCGCGATCAACGTGCCCGTCGTCGTGGTCGCCGTGATCGCCAGCATCAAGTACGTGCCGAAGAACGCAGGCAGCGACGCCCCCGTCGAAGGCGGGCACGGCGGCATCGACATCGGCGGCGCGATCCTGTCCACCGTCGGCATCACCGTCGTCGTCTACGGGCTCATCGACGCCCAGCACGTCGGCTGGACCGCGCCCCGCACCCTGATCATGGTCGTGGTCGGGCTGCTGCTCGTCGGCGCGTTCGTCGCCTGGGAACGGCGGGTCAAGGACCCGATGCTGGACATGGACCTGTTCCGCAACGCCGGGTTCTCCGCCTCCGCGGTCGCGCTGACCCTGGTGTTCTTCGCGATGATCGGCGTGTTCTTCTCGCTGAGCCAGACGCTGATCCTGGTGTTCGGGTACTCGCCGCTGGGCTCCTCGGTGGCCATGCTGCCGATGTCGGTGATGATGGTGCTGGTCGCCCCGCAGGTCGGGCGCATCGTGGGCCGGTTCGGCCCGCGCACCACCATCGCCGCGGGCCTGGTGCTCGCCGCCTGCGGCATGGCCGGGCTCAGCACCCTGACCGCCGACTCCGGCTACCTGCACCTGCTGCTGCCGCTGGCGCTGACCTCCGGCGGCATGTCGCTGGCGATGGCCCCGGCCACCGACCAGCTGATGGCGAACGTGCCGCGCGCCCGCGCCGGCATGGGTTCGGCCACCAACGACGTCACCCGCGAGGTCGGCGCCTCCCTCGGCGTCGCCGTGCTGGGCAGCGTCCTCGGCAGCGCCTACTCCACCCAGCTGGGCCCGGCCGTGGCCGGATTGCCGCCCGAGGCCCAAGCGATGGCGAAGGAATCGCTGCCCGGTGGGCTGCAGGTCGCCGCGTCCCTCGGGCAGCAGGGCGCGGCCTTGGCCCACGAGGTCGTGGTGTCCTGGATGGGCGGGATGCGCTTCGCCAACCTCGCCGGCGCCGCGCTGATCCTGCTCGCCGCGCTCATCGCGTGGATCTGGATGCCGCGCACGGCCACCCAGGCCGGCACCCCGGCACCCGAGGGCGCGGACGACGCCGGAACCGAGACCGCCGGAACCGAGGCCGACCCGGCCGCGGGTGCCGCCGCCGAGCGCGACGGCGACCGGCCCGCCGAGAACATCAGCGGCTGACCAGCGGCGAGCACGACCGGCTTGCACCACCGCCGCGGCGGGTGTCCGATGGGGGATCGGGCACCCGCCGTCGTCGTTCGCGGGAGGAGGTCGCCGGATGCCGCAGTGGCTGAACTGGCCGCTGGTCCGCCAGCTCACCGGACCCGACCCGCTCGGGCGCGGCACCGCCGCCCGCTCCCGCCGCACCGACGCGCTCCGCGCCCGCACCCAGGACGCCGACCGGGTCGTGCGCTCGATCTGCCCGTACTGCGCCGTCGGCTGCGGGCAGCAGGTGTTCGTGCGCGACGGAGAGATCACCCAGATCGAAGGCGACTCGGACTCGCCGATCAGCCGCGGCAGGCTCTGCCCCAAGGGCTCCGCCAGCCGCGAACTCGTCACCGCACCCACCCGGCAGGACCGGGTCCGCTACCGGCGCCCGCACGGCACCGAGTGGGAGGACCTCGACCTCGACACCGCACTCGACATGATCACCGACCGCGTGCTGGCCACGCGGGACGCCACCTGGCAGCAGGCCGACGAGGAAGGCAGGCCGCTGCGGCGCACCACGGGCATCGCGAGCCTCGGAGGAGCGACCCTCGACAACGAGGAGAACTACCTCATGAAGAAGCTCTACACCGCCATGGGCGCCATCCAGGTGGAGAACCAGGCGCGCATTTGACACTCCTCCACGGTTCCCGGTCTGGGAACCTCCTTCGGGCGCGGAGGGGCCACGACCTTCCTGCAAGACCTGGCCAACGCCGACTGCATCCTCATCCAGGGTTCCAACATGGCCGAAGCGCACCCCGTCGGTTTCCAGTGGGTGACCGAGGCCCAAGCGCGCGGCGCCACCGTCATCCACGTCGACCCGCGCTTCACCCGCACCTCCGCGGTCGCCGACCAGCACGTGCCGCTGCGCGCGGGCAGCGACATCGCGTTCCTCGGCGGGCTGATCCACCAGGTCCTCGAACGCGACGCCCACTTCCACGACTACGTGGTGAACTACACCAACGCCGCCATGATCATCGGGGAGGAGTTCGCCGACACCGAGGACCTCGACGGCGTGTTCTCCGGGTTCGACCCCGACGAAGGGGCCTACGACCCGAGCAGCTGGCAGTACGAGGGTGCCGAAGCGCTCTCCGCGGTGTCCTGGGAGAAACCGCGCGAGGACCGGCCCGCCAGCCCGCACGGCCGGGAACGCGCGGGCAGCCGACCCGAACGCGCCGGATCCGGCGGGCCCGTCTACCACGGCACCCCCGAGACCGACCCGACGCTGCAGCACCCGCGGTGCGTGTTCCAACTGCTCAAACGGCACTTCGCCCGCTACACCCCGGAGGTGGTCGAGCAGACCTGCGGCGTGCCGCAGGCCGAGTTCCAGCGGGTCGCCGACGCGCTGATCAGCAACTCCGGGCGCGACCGCACCGCCACCATCGCCTACGCCGTCGGCTGGACCCACCACACCGTCGGCGTGCAGTACATCCGCGCCGCCTCCATCCTGCAGCTGCTGCTGGGCAACATCGGCCGCCCCGGTGCGGGCATCCTCGCGCTGCGCGGGCACGCCAGCATCCAGGGCTCCACCGACATCCCCACGCTGTTCAACCTGCTGCCCGGCTACATCCCGATGCCGCAGGCCCAGACCGACCACGACCTCGACGCGTTCGTCGCCACCGACGAGCACGCCCGCGGCTACTGGGCGAACATGCGCTCCTACGTGGTCAGCCTCCTCAAGGCCTGGTGGGGGGACGCGGCGACCCCCGACAACGACTTCGCCTTCGCGAACCTGCCGCGGCTCACCGGCGACCACGGCACCTTCCAGACCGTCGCCGACCAGATCGACGGCAAGGTCAAGGGCTACTTCGTGATCGGGGAGAACCCGGCGGTGGGCACCGCGAACTCGCGGCAGCAGCGGCTCGGGCTGGCCAACCTCGACTGGCTCGTCGTCCGCGACCTCAACATGATCGAAACCGCCACGTTCTGGAAGGACGGGCCCGAAGTCCAGAACGGCGAACTGTCCACCCCGGACATCGGCACCGAGGTGTTCTTCCTGCCCGCCGCCGCCCACACCGAGAAGGACGGCTCGTTCACCAACACCCAGCGGCTGCTGCAGTGGCACCACAAGGCCGTCGAACCCCGCGGGGACCGGCGCAGCGACCTGTGGTTCTACTACCACCTCGGCCGCAGGCTCCGGGAGAAGCTCACCGCCCGCCGCGACCGGCGCACCCCCGAGCAGCAGGAGAACGACCGGCCCCTGCTCGACCTCACCTGGGACTACCCGACCGAAGGCGATATCGCCGAACCCAGCGCCGACGCCGTGCTCCGCGAGATCAACGGCACCGGACCCGACGGCACCACCGTGTCCGGCTACGCCGAACTCCGCGCCGACGGCAGCACCTCCTGCGGCTGCTGGATCTACAGCGGGGTGCACGCCGAGGAGACCAACCAGGCCGCCCGCCGCACCCCCGGACGGGAGCAGAACTGGGTCGCCCCCGACTGGGGCTGGGCGTGGCCGGCGAACCGCCGCGCCCTCTACAACCGCGCCTCCGCCGACCCGCAGGGCAGGCCGTGGAGCGACCGCAAGGCCTACGTGTGGTGGGACGAGGACGCCGGGCGCTGGCGCGGGCACGACGTCCCCGACTTCGAGGCCGACAAGCACCCCGACTACCGGCCCCCCGACGGCGCCACCGGGCCCGCCGGGCTCGCGGGCACCGACCCGTTCATCATGCAGAGCGACGGCCGCGGCTGGCTCTACGTCCCCGCCGGGCTCGTCGACGGGCCGCTGCCCGCCCACTACGAACCGCAGGAATCACCGCTGGCCAACCCGCTGCACGACCGCCAGCAGCGCAACCCCGCCCGCCAGACCCTCTCCCGCCCGGAGAACCGCTACCAGCCCAGCGGGCACGAACCCGGCGCCGAGGTCTACCCGTACGCGTTCACCACGTTCCGCCTCACCGAACACCACACCGCCGGGGGCATGAGCCGCTGGCTGCACCACCTGTCCGAACTCGCCCCGGCCATGTTCGTCGAGGTCTCCCCGGAACTGGCCGCCGAACGCGGCCTGCAGCACCTGGGCTGGGCCACCATCATCACCGCCCGCAGCGCCATCGAAGCCCGCGTGCTGATCACCCGCCGGCTGCGGCCGCTGCGCCTCGGCGACCGCACCCTGCACCAGGTCGGGCTGCCCTGGCACTGGGGGCCGAACGGGCTGAGCACCGGCGACGCCGCCAACGAACTGATCGGAGTGTCCCTGGACCCGAACGTGCACATCATGGAGACCAAGGCCGGGACCTGCGACATCCGCCCCGGCCGCCGCCCCAGGGGCCCCGCGCTCGCCGAGCTCGTCGCCGAGCACCGCAGGCGCGCGGGCATCACCGGGCGCACCGGAACCGAACACGCCGACGACCCCCACGACACCGGACGATGAGGGAGCCAGCCGTGGTCGATCGCACCAGCCTCAGCGGACCGCTGGAGGACCCCGCCGCCGACGCCGGCTACGCCGAGCACCCCGAACGCGTCGGGTTCTTCACCGACACCAGCATCTGCATCGGCTGCAAGGCCTGCGAAGTGGCCTGCAAGGAGTGGAACCTGCTGCCCGAGGACGGCCTGGAACTCACCGGCATGTCCTACGACAACACCGGCGACCTCGGTGCCAGCACCTGGCGGCACGTCGCGTTCGTCGAACAGGAGCTGCCCGCCACCGACCTCGGCATGCCCGGCGTCGGACCACCCGGCGACGGGCCCACCGGCGACAGGGGAGGCGGGGTGCGGTGGCTGATGTCCTCCGACGTGTGCAAGCACTGCACCCACGCCGCCTGCCTCGACGTGTGCCCCACCGGGGCGCTCATCCGCACCGAGCACGGCACCGTGCTCGTGCAGGACGACGTGTGCAACGGCTGCGGCTACTGCGTGCCCGCCTGCCCCTACGGGGTGATCGACATCCGGCCCGGGGACGGCGGCGCGTTCAAGTGCACCCTGTGCCAGGACCGGCTCGGCGCCGGGCTCGCCCCCGCCTGCGCCACCGCCTGCCCCACCGAGTCCATCCAGTACGGGCCGCTCGACGAACTCCGCGCCCGCGCCGCCCGCCGCGTCGACGAACTGCACGAACGCGGTGAGACCGGCGCCCGCCTCTACGGCCACGACCCCGGCGACGGCGTCGGCGGGGACGGCGCGTTCTTCCTGCTGCTCGACGAACCCGAGGTCTACGGGCTGCCACCCGACCCGGTCGTGACCACCCGCGACCTGCCGGCGATGTGGCGGCACGCCGCGGCCGCCGCGGGCACCGCCGCCGCGCTCGTCGCGGTCTGCTTCGCCGGGCGGGGACGGCGATGAGCAGGCGCCGCGGGGAATCGATCGTGCCCGACGCCGAGTTCCGCTCCTACTACGGGCGGCAGATCATCAAGAGCCCCACCTGGAAGGTCCCCGACGTGCCCGCCTACCTGTTCCTCGGCGGGCTGGCAGGCGGCTCGGCGGTGATGGCGGCGCTGGCCGACCTGACCGGGCGGCCCGAGCTGCGCCGCACCGGGCGCGTCGCCGCCGCGGCCGGCGCCGGGGCCAGCGTGCTCGCGCTCGTGCACGACCTGGGGCGGCCGCTGCGGTTCCTGAACATGCTGCGGGTGCTGAAACCGACCTCGCCGCTGAGCGTCGGCTCCTGGATCCTCGCCCCGTTCTCCGGGCTGACCGCCGCCGCGGCCGCCAGCGACCTCACCGGCCTGCTGCCCGGCACCGGCAGGCTCGCGGGCACCGCCGCCGCCGTGCTCGGCCCCGCCATGACCACCTACACCGCGGTGCTGCTGGCCGACACGGCCGTGCCCGGCTGGCACGAGGTGCACCGGGAGCTGCCGTTCGTGTTCGCGGGCAGCGCCGTCTCCAGCGCGGGCGGGATCGCCCTGCTCGCCACCCCGACCGCCCAGGCCGCCCCGGCGCGGCGGATGGCGATCACCGGGTCCGCGCTGGAACTGGCCGCCGAGCACCGCATGCTGCGCCGCGCCGGGCTCGCCGCCGAGGCCTACGACACCGGCACGCCCGGCCGGTTGCTGCGCGCCTCCCGGGTCCTGACCTGGGCCGGTGCGGCCGCGGCGGGGGTGGCCGGACGGGATCGGCGGATCGCGGCGGTCGCCGGGTCGTGCCTGGCCGTGGCCGGGGCCGCCGCTCGCTTCGGGATTTTCGAAGCCGGGCGGGTCACCGCCCGCGACCCCCGCTACACCGTCGTGCCGCAGCGGGAACGGGCCAACGCCGCTGTCGCCGCGCCCACCGGAGCGGACGGGTAAACCGGGCACCGCGCGAGCGGAGCCGACCCGGCCGCACCCGCGCGGAACGATCTTGCCGAAACCCACCGGAGCGGTTCACCCGGCCGTGTAGGGTTCCGGCCATGCATGATCGGTCGGAGTCCGACGACCGGCCCCGCACGACGCGCCCGGGAACCGGATCGGCCGGGGGAGCACCCGCCGCCCGCGCCGCGGCGCGCGACCGGGAGAATCGAGCCGTCGCACCCGGCCCCCGCAGCACGCAGAAGGAGATCCCAGCATGACCGCGTCCAGGTCCGGCACCGAATCGATGCTCACCGGGACCGATCTGGTCTGCTCCTTCGGCGCCACCCCCGCGCTGCGCGGCGCGGACCTCGCCGTGGACGCCGGTGAGGTCGTCGCCGTCGTCGGTGCCTCCGGCTCCGGCAAGTCCACGCTGCTGCACTGCATGGCCGGGGTCGTCGCCCCCGAATCCGGCACGGTCCGCTTCCGCGGCCGCGACGTCACCGCCATGTCCGACGACGAGCGCAGCGCGCTGCGCCGCTCCGAGTTCGGGTTCGTGTTCCAGTTCGGCCAGCTCGTCCCGGAGCTGAGCGTGCTGGAGAACATCGCGCTGCCGCTGCGCCTCAGCGGTGCCGCCCGCAGCAAGTCCGAGCGCCGCGCCCGCGACTGGGCCGACAAGCTCGGCGTCACCGCCCAGCTCGACAAGCGCCCCGGCGAGATCTCCGGCGGTCAGGGCCAGCGCGCCGCCCTCGCCCGCGCACTGGTCGCCGACCCGTCGGTGATCTTCGCCGACGAACCGACCGGTGCCCTCGACTCCACCGGCGGCCGCGAAGTGATGCAGCTGCTCACCGAGACCGCCTCCGAATCCGGCAGCGCCGTGGTGCTGGTGACCCACGAACCCACCGTCGCCGCCTACGCGCACCGCGAAGTCGTCATCCGCGACGGGCGAACGGCCCTGGCGGAGGAGACCGCGCGATGAGCAGGTCCCGCACCTGGATCGCCGACCTGGTGCTGGGGATCCGCCTCGCCATCGGCGATCGCAACACCCCGTGGGGACGCCTCGCGCTGATGACCATCGGCATCGGCATCGGCGTGCTCGTGCTGCTGGCCAGCGCCGCGCTGCCGAACTGGCTCGCCGCCCGCGACCAGCGCATCGCCGCCCGCGACATGGCCCACGCCACCGCCGAGCAGTCGCAGGTCCCGGCAGCGGTGCTCGGCTTGGACGGCAGGACCGCGTTCGGCCGGGAAGCGGTGGAGGGCCTGCTCGTCGAACCGCGGCGCCCGGACGCCCCGCTGCCCGCCGGGCTGGACCACTACCCGGCGGCCGGAGAGCTGATCGTGTCCCCGGCGCTGGCCGACCTGCTGGCCCGGCCCGGAACCGAGCTGCTGCGGGACCGCCTGCCCGGCACCGTCACCGGCACCATCGGCGACGACGGACTGCTCTCGCCGGGAGAGCTGTACTACTACGCGGGCGCCACCGGGCTGACCGAGTGGAACGCCGACTACCGCGTCGACGACCACTTCGGCGAGACCTACGACGACAAGTTCAACTCGACGCCGGAAGCCCTGATGCTGTGGTCGATCGGCGCTTGCGCACTGCTGCTGCCGGTCATCGTGTTCGTGATCAGCACGACCAGGCTGGCCGAGGCAGCCCGCCAACGCAGGCTCGCCGCACTGCGCCTCGTCGGCGCCAGCGCCTGGCAGGTGCGACGCATCGCCTCCGGCGAAACCCTCGTCGGCGCCACCACCGGGGTGCTCGCCGGGTGGGTGCTGTTCGCGGTGTGCCACTGGGCGGTGGACCGGCTCGAGGTGGCGGGCTTCTCGGCGTTCGTCGACGACTTCACGCCCGTGTGGTGGCTGGCGGCGCTGATCACCGCGGGTGTTCCGCTGACCACCGTGCTGATCGCGCTGGCCGCGCTGCGCGGCGCGGTCGGCGACCCGCTCGGTGCGGTGCGCCAGGCGATGCCCCGCCGCCGTCGGTTGTGGCCGCGGCTGGTGCCGCTCGTGCTGGGCATGGTGGGCGTCACGGTCCCCTGGACCGAGATCGGGTCCTCGGACCTGCGCATCTCGATCCCGGTCTTCGCGGTGGCGCTGGTGTTGCTGTCGGTGCCGCTGCTGCTGCCCTGGATCGTGGAGAACGTCGCCCGGCGCTGGCACACCGGCCCGCTCGCCTGGCAACTAGCACTCCGCCGCCTGCACCTCACCAGCGGCACCGCCGCCCGCTCCGTCAGCGCCATCGCCGTCGTCGTCACCGGCATCATCGCCCTCCAAACCATGGTCGCCTCCCTCGAACAGCAGTACCAGCGGCTGTCCACCCGGACGAGCACATCGGAGGTGAACGTCTACGGGCAGGAGGACCTGACCGGCCGGGAAGGGTTGAGCGCCACGCGGGACGAGATCGCCGCGCTGCCCGGGGTCCGCTCGGTGACGGCCCAGCACACGGTTTCCCTGCGTTCCGGAGAACGTTCCGCCGCGTCGGTGGCGATCGCCGACTGCGCCACGATCAGCCGGATCATCGAGGTCGGGGAGTGCCGCGACGGTGACGCCTTCTCACCAACCCGCACCGAGCACAGCCCACCCGAAGAAGGTCAACGGCCGCTGCGCGAAGGGGAGCGGTGGGAGATCGACCGGTCCGGTTCGAACGCCACCGGGCCGGGCACCATCGCCTGGATCGTCCCGCCCGTGCTCCCCGCAGGCCCGCGCACGCCCGAGGCGCTCAACGCGCCGAACCTGGTGCTGACCCCGGCCGCCGCCGCGGGGATCCCGATGGAGATCCGCCGGGTGAGCCTCACCGTGATGCGCGACGAGCACGCGCCACCGCAGCTGCTCGACCAGATCCGCACCGCGGCCTGGCACCACCTGCCGAACCCGGACATCTACGAGAGCTACACCGAGGGGACCGACCCGCGCATCGCGTTGAACCTGGTCAAGTACGGGCTGCTGGCAGGGGCCCTGGTGGTGTTCTCGCTGATCGGGTGCAGCCTGCTGGTCACCGCCGTCGAACAGATCCACGAACGGGCCCGCCCGATGGCCGTGCTCGGTGCGGTGGGGGCCAAGCGCAGCACCCTCGTCTGGTCGGCCTTCCTGCAGAACGCCGTACCCATGCTCTTGGCCACCGCGATCGCGGTGCCCGCCGGGTACGGGCTGGGCGTGCTGATCTACGTGACGGACTTCGCCGAGATCCCGGCGCTGGACCTGCCGGGCACCGCCGCGGTGCTGGCCTTCGCCGCCGTGTCGGTGCTCGTCGTCACCGCACTGACCGCACCCACCCTGTCCAAGGCCATGAGCCCCGACGGGCTCCACACCGAATAGCCGTCACCGACGCCGAGGAGACCGCGCACGATGAGCAGGATCCGCACCTGGACCGCAGACCTGGTGCTGGGCGCACGGCTCGCCGTCGGCGACCGCAACACGCCGTGGGGGCGCCTCGCCCTGATGACCGTCGGCATCGGCATCGGTGTGCTCGTCCTCCTGATCAGCGCGTCGCTGCCCACGTGGCTGGAGCGGCACGTGGAGCGGACCGCCGGCCGCCATATGGAGCTCACCTACGAGACCGAGCCCGCGGCCTCCACCGCCGTCCTGGGACTGCCCAGCAACACGACGTTCCGGGGGCAGCGCATCACCGGGCGGCTGCTGCAGCCGCAGCGCCCCGACGCGCCGCTGCCCACCGGGCTGGACCACTACCCGGCCGTGGGAGAGCTGATCGTGTCCCCGGCACTGGCGGACCTGCTGGCCCGGCCCGACTCCGCACTGCTGCGGGACCGCCTGCCCGGCACCATCACCGGCACCATCGGCGACGACGGACTGCTCACACCAGGAGAGCTGCACTACTACGGTGGTGCGTCCGGGCTGACCGAGCAGGCCGCGAGCGTCCGGGTCGTCGACCACTTCGGTGAGACCTACCGGCCGCCCTCGTACGGGGAGTCGACCTGGCTGCTGGTGCTGATCGGCGCTTGCGCGCTGCTGCTGCCGGTCGTGGTGTTCGTGATCAGCACCACCAGGCTGGCCGAAGCCGCCCGGCAACGCAGGCTCGCCGCACTGCGCCTGGTCGGCGCCAGCGCCTGGCAGGTGCGACGCATCGCCTCCGGGGAAGCGCTGGTCGGCGCGAGCACCGGGGTGCTGGCGGGCTGGGTGCTGTTCCTCGCCGGGCACCTCGCGTTCTCCCGGTTCGAGACGTCGTTCGTGTCCGTGTTCGTCTCCGACATCACCCCGGTGTGGTGGTCGGCGGTGCTGATCACCGCGGGGGTTCCGGCGCTCACCGTGCTGATCTCGCTGGTCGCGCTGCGCGGCGCCGTGCACGACCCGCTGCGCTCGGTGCGCCAGGCCACGCCGATCCGCCGCAGGCTGTGGCCGCGCGGAGCGGCGACGGCGCTGGGCATCGCCGGTCTGGTGGTGTCGCGCATGCCGCTGGGCTTGGACTCGAACGCCTGGGGCGCGCTGGTGGTCCTCTCGGTGGCGCTGGTGTTGCTGTCGGTGCCGCTGCTGCTGCCCTGGATCGTGGAGAACGTCGCCCGGCGCTGGCACACAGGCCCGCTCGCCTGGCAACTAGCACTCCGCCGCCTGCACCTCACCAGCGGCACCGCGGCCCGCTCCGTCAGCGCCATCGCCGTCGTCGTCACCGGCATCATCGCCCTCCAAACCATGGTCGCCTCCCTCGAACAGCAGGTCGCAGAGCATCCGTCGGAGCCGCGGACGGCGTCGATCTCCGGGCGCGAGGACGGCTCCGGCCGGGACGGGCTGCAGCAGCTGCGCACCGAACTGGTGGCGCTGCCCGGGGTGGTCGCGGTCAGCGGCCACCACCAGATCACCCTCCAGGCCGGGCCGGACCGCTCGACCTACGCGGTGATCGCCGACTGCGACCTGATCATCCGACTCGGCATGGCCCCCGACTGCCGGGACGGCGACACCTTCGCCGCGTCCGCGGGCAGCGACGGCGAGGGCGAACCGCCGCGCACCGGCGAAACGTGGACGGTCGGCTCGCCAGGAGGCTCCAGCGCCGAGACTCCGGGCGCCGGGGCCTCCTGGGCGGTTCCGCCGCTGCGTCCGACGCAACCGCGCAACGCCGAGCGCAACATGCTCACGCCCGCGGGCCTGCTGATCACACCGGCCGCGGCGACGGGCATCCCGCTGGAGCCGCGCAACGTGGACATCCGGATCGAACTGGCGGCGACGGTCCCGCAGGACCTCGTCGAACGCATCCGCAACCTCGTCGAGGCGAGCCTGGAACAAGGGGAGGTCTCCGAAACCGTCGCGGCGGGGCCCGTGGTGCCGACCGCCACGCTCCAGCTGGTGAAGACGGGGTTGCTGGCAGGAGCTCTGGTGGTGTTCTCGCTGATCGGGTGCAGCCTGCTGGTCACCGCCGTCGAACAGATCCACGAACGGGCCCGCCCGATGGCCGTGCTCGGTGCGGTGGGGGCCAAGCGCAGCACCCTCGTCTGGTCGGCCTTCCTGCAGAACGCCGTACCCATGCTCTTGGCCACCGCGATCGCGGTGCCCGCCGGGTACGGGCTGGGCGTGCTGATCTACGTGACGGACTTCGCCGAGATCCCGGCGCTGGACCTGCCGGGCACCGCCGCGGTGCTGGCCTTCGCCGCCGTGTCGGTGCTCGTCGTCACCGCACTGACCGCACCCACCCTGTCCAAAGCCATGAACAGCGACGGCCTCCACGTCGAATAGCTCTCTTCGCGGCTCGCCGGAGGCCGTTGATCAGGTGGTCGGCAGCTCAGCGGCTGCGGGAACGACCCGCTGCGCGCGTTCGACGACCCGAGGCCGTCGCCCTCGGCCGCCAGCAGACCGGGTCACTTCAGCCGCCTGCGCCGCAGGTCCGACCGGATGTCCCACGCCGTCCACCACACCCCGCCGAACGCCATCGCCCCCAGCACGAAAAGCACCCAGTACTCGGTCATCGCACGACTCCCCGGTCCCCGGCGGGACCCCCAGCGCGTCACCGCGTCCGGCGGTCCCGGCACCGGACGCGGTGACGACCCTAGTGAGCCGCGACGCCTGATCGCCGGACGAGACCGCGGCACCGAGCTCGCCGCGCACGACCGGAACGTGCAGCCCGGCCGGGTGACGCCCCGGCATGTCGGCACCGGTCCGTGACCGACGCGCTCCGACCATGGGGGCCACGCCGGAAACCCGGCTCAGCCGACACGGGGAAGGAGGTGCCGAGGAGTCGTGTTCCCCGCACATCAGGTGGTGCTCGCCGAATCGCTGCAGACCCACGGGCAGGTCGGTGCGCTGACGTTGACCGCCGGTGGCCTGCTCGGATTCGTCGCGCTGTATCGGCGGCGCCGGGCCACACTGTCGAAGCGGCGGGCGAGGGCGGTGAGCAGGCCGGACCTGGTCGATCCCCTGGTCCCGCGGCAGTGAGGTGAGCCGGACACCGGCCACCGCACCGCTGTTCGTCAAGGGGGAGTGACGAATGACCGGAACCAGAAGGGACGGCGAGCAGGGCGAGACCGCGGAGCCCGACGGCGAGCGGACCGCGGCGGGCGAGGGGGTCCCGCCGCCGCCCCGCGCGGCCGACGACGCGACGCCCACCGACCCGGCCGTGGTCCCGCCGTGGCGGGTGATCGCCCCGCCGCATCCCGGCGGACCCGCCACCGGCAGGCCGCTGCGCACCTCGCTGGCCGTCGGCGCGGGCCGCGTCGTCGCAGGCATGTCTCGGCGGCTGCGCCTGGGCAGCGGCGGCATGATCGGCGGCAGGCTGGCGCTGAGCCTGCAACCCGGCCTGCTCGGCAGGCTCGCCGCGGGCCGGCGCATCGTCATGATCACCGGCACCAACGGCAAGACCACCACCACCGCACTGGTCGCCGAAGCCCTGCGCAGCCGCGGCACCGCCACCAGCAACGTCACCGGCGCGAACATGCTCGACGGGCACGTCGCCGCGCTGATGACCGACCTGTCCGCGCCGTTCGCCGCCCTCGAAGTGGACGAACTGCACCTCGCCCAGGTCACCGCCGAGTTCGCGCCGTCGGTGATCGTGCTGCTCAACCTCAGCCGGGACCAGATGGACCGCGTCGGGGAGATCCGCACCGTGCAGCGCAGCCTGCGCGCCGCGCTGGAACGCGTGCCGCGGACCCGCGTCGTCGCCAACCGCGACGACCCGAACATCGTCTCCGTCGCCGCCGGGCACCCCGGGGTGACGTGGGTGTCCGGCGGGGCGCGCTGGATGCACGACGCGTCGAACTGCCCGCGCTGCGGCGCGGGCATCACCGACCTCGACGGGCCGTGGCGCTGCGAGTGCGGCCTGGCCCGCCCCGAGGCGGACTGGACGGTCACCGCGGAGGCGGTCCTCGGCCCGGACGGGCGGGCGCGGCAGCTGAGCCTGCAGCTGCCCGGGCACGTCAACCGGATCAACGCCACCTTCGCGGTCGCCGCCGCCGCCGAACTCGGCTGCGACCCGGACCGGGTGCTGGCCCGGATCGCCGACCTGCGCCAGGCCAGCGGCCGCTACGCCACCGTGCTGCTCGACGACCGGGTGGTGCGGCTGCTGCTGGCGAAGAACCCGGCGAGCTGGCTGGAGATGCTCGACCTGGTCTCCGGGCACGACCGGCCGCTGGTGCTGGTGGTCAACAGCAGGGAGGCCGACGGCTACGACGTCTCCTGGCTGTGGGACGTGGACTTCGAGTCGTTGCGCGGGAGGGCGGTGCTGGTGACCGGCGAACGGGGCTTGGACCTGGCGGTGCGGTTGCGGTACGCGGGGGTGCGCTGTGAGGTGGTGAGCACCCCGCAGGACGCGCTGGGCCGCAGCGGGGCCGAACCGGATGTGATCGCGAACTACACCGCCTTCCGCGACCTGCTGGCCCGGAGCGTGACCCGATGAGCGGGGGCGTGCGGATCGCGCTGCTGCTGCCGGACCTGCTGGGCACCTACGGGGACCGCGGGAACGTGCTGGTGCTGGAGCAGCGGCTGGCGTGGCGGGGCATCCCGAGCGAGACGGTGACGGTGCTGTCGTCCGCCCCGGAGGTGCCGGAGTCCTGCGACGTGTACCTGCTGGGCGGCGGTGAGGACGTGGCGCAGACCGCGGCGATGCGGGTGCTGTCGCGTTCGCCCGGCCTGCAGCGCGCGGCGGCGCGCGGGGTGCCGGTGCTGGGGATCTGCGGGGGCCTGCAGCTGCTGGGCACCGAGTTCACCACCGGCGACGGGGTGCGCCACGAAGGCCTGGGGCTGGTGGACGCGGTCACCGAACCCGCCGGGGAACGCGCGATCGGCGAGGTGACGGCGAACTCGGTGCTGGCCGGGGTGGGGATGCTGACCGGCTTCGAGAACCACCTGGGCCGCACCAGGCTCGGTGCGGGTTCGGTCCCGCTGGGGCGGGTGACCCGGGGCACCGGCAACGGGCACGAGCGCGCGGAGGGCGCGGTGCGCGGGCACGTGGTGTGCACCTACCTGCACGGCCCGATCCTCGCGCGGAACCCGGCGCTGGCGGACCTGCTGCTGGAGTGGGCGATGGGGGCGCCGCTGCAGCCGATCGCGGAACCGGAGGAGCTGGCAGCGCTGCGGGTGGAGCGCACCCGGGTGCGGGCGCGCAACCCGAAGTGAGCCTGCGCGCTCAGCGCCGGCGCAGCGCTTCGCGCACCGGTTGCACTTCGGGGGCGCGCACCAGCAGCAGGCCGCCGAAGCTCGCGACGAGCACGACGACGCCGTCCACGACGAGCGTGATCCACGCACCGGCCACGGCACCGGTCTCGCCGAGCGCGGCGTGCACGGCCCGGTCGGCGGCGAGGGCGCAGCCGCAGGCCACCGCGGTGACCGCGAGCGCGCGCAGCAGGCTCCCCGCGGTGCGGCGTGTGTCGACGCCGCCGACGCGGGCCCGCAGCCACAGCTGCCCGACCAGCGCACCGAGGGCGAAGCTCAGCGACATGGCGAGCGCGACGCCGACGACGAGGTCCTCCGGGTCGGTGGTGGCCAGGAACAGGTAGCACAGCCCCGACCGGAACACGACCATGATCAGGTTGATGGCGGTGGGCGTGCGGGCGTCCTTCATGGCGTAGAAGGCGCGCAGCTGCAGCATGGTGATCGCGAACGGCACGATGCCCAGCGCGCACACCCCGATGGTGGCGCCGAGCCGGTCGGCGGCGGCGATGCCGTTGTTGCCGAGGGAGAAGAACGCGATGCCCAGCGAGCCCCCGGCGACGAGCATGAGCGCGCTGATCGGCAGCAGCAGCACCCCGCTCATCCGGGTGCCCAGCGACAGGTCGACGACGAACGCGCGGGTGTCGGGGTCGGTGGCGGAGCGGCTGATGCGCGGCATGAGCGCGGTCAGCAGGGACACCCCGAGCACGCCGTAGGGGACCTGGGACAGCAGCCACGCGTAGGTGAAGGTGGCGACGCTGCCCTCGGTGCCCTGGGCGCCGACGCGGGTGGTGACGATCATGCCGAACTGGCTGATCAGCGTGTAGAGCACCACCCACCCGGCGAGCGAGGCGAACTCGCCGAGCCGGTGGTCCCAGCCCCACCGCCAGCGGTAGCGGAAACCGGTGCGGCGCAGGGAGACGGCGACGACGAGGCTCTGCGCGACGATGCCGAGCGCGGTGCCGATGCCGAGCACGAGCAGCTTCGGTTCTCCCATGCGCACCGGGTCGAGGGTGATGGTGCCGGGCAGCAGCACGAACACCCCGGCCGTGGTGAGCACGACGAGGTTGTTCACCACGGGCGCCCAGGCGGGCGGGCCGAACACGTGCCGGGCGTTGAGCACCGCCGACAGCAGCGCGGACAGGCCGTAGAAGAGGATCGCCGGCAGCAGCAGGTAGGCGAAAGCGGTGGTCAGCGCGGTGTTGGCGCGGGTGTGGGCGCCGAGGTAGAGCGCGGTGAGCAGCGGTGCGGTGGCGACGGCGACGACGGTGGCCCCCGCCATGAGCACCCCACCCGTGGTGATCAGCCATTGGGCGTACTGCTCGCCGTCGCGTTCGCCGCGCTGCTGGGCGCGCACCAGCAGCGGGACGGCGACGCTGGTGAGAACGCCGCCGAGGAGCAGTTCGTTGACGACGGTCGGCAGCGTGTTGGCCACCGTGTAGGAGTCGTTGACCATGCCGAGGCCGAGGACGGCGACGAGCACGACCTTCGAGGCGAGTCCGGTGATGCGGCTGACGACGGTGGCGATGGCCATCGTGCCGCCCGCGCGGGCCAGCGACGGTTGCCGACGTGTCGGTTCGGCCTGTTCGACCACGGTGCCCCCCTGCTGTCCGCCCGGCCCTCGGCGACTGTGGCACGGATCGTGGTGGCCCGCGTGCCGGTCGGACCGGGCGGGTGATCGGGGCGGCGCGGCGGCTCGTGGCAGGCTGGTGCCGGTTCCCGTGCTCGTGAGGGGTGTTCGTGATGATCGCCGTTGGTGGAGTGCTCGTCCTGGCCGGCGTGGTGGCGCTGGTGGTCGGGGACTGGAGCGGGCAGGGCTGGCTGGTACCGGGCGGCCTGATCGCGGCGGGCATCGGCGTGGTGATCGCCGGGCTGGTCGCGCTGGTGCGGCGCAGGCTCGCCCCGGTGCGGGCGGCGCGGCGGGCGCACCGCTCGGCGCCGGGCACGGGTGGTCCGGTGCGGCGGTTGCGGGCGATCCCGTCGATGGTCGCGGCGCCGTGGCGCGGCCGGCCCGCGGCGGTGCCGCGCTACCAGACGGTGCTGTGGCTGGCGGGGGTGCTGTACCTGATCTGGCCGCTGGACTTCGTGCCGGACCTGCTGCCGCTGGTGGGCATCACCGATGACATCGGGGTGGGGGCGTGGCTGCTGACGAGCCTGTACGCGGAGGCGGGCAACCAGCTGGCGCGGGAGACCGACGACGAGGACGCGGGCGAGGCGTGACCGTGCCGTGGGGGGGGGGGGGGGCGGGGGGGGCGGGGGGGGGGGGGGGGGGGGGCCCCCCCCCCCCCGGGGCGGGGCGGTCAGCCCTTGAGCAGGGCGCGGGACATCACCATGCGCTGGATCTGGTTGGTGCCCTCGTAGATCTGGGTGATCTTGGCGTCGCGCATCATGCGCTCCACCGGGAAGTCGCGGGTGTAGCCGGCGCCGCCGAACAGCTGCACGGCGTCGGTGGTCACCTCCATGGCGACGTCGGAGGCGAAGCACTTCGCGGCGGCGGAGATGAACCCGAGGTTGCCCTCGCCGCGCTCGGCGCGGGCCGCGGAGACGTAGACCATGTGGCGGGCGGCTTCGACCTTCATGGCCATGTCGGCGAGCATGAACTGGACGCCCTGGAAGTCGCTGATGGACTTGCCGAACTGCTTGCGCTCCTTGACGTAGGCCAGCGCCTGGTCGAGAGCTCCCTGGGCGATGCCGACGGCCTGGGCGCCGATGGTGGGCCGGGTGTGGTCGAGGGTGGCCAGGGCGGTCTTGAAGCCGGTGCCGGGCTCGCCGATGATGCGGTCGCCGGGGATGGTGGCATCCTCGAAGTAGAGCTCGACGGTGGGGGAGCCCTTGATGCCGAGCTTCTTCTCCTTGGGGCCGACGACGAAGCCCGGGTCGTCCTGGTGCACGGCGAAGGCGCTGATGCCGTTGGCCTTCTTGTCCGGGTCGGTGACTGCCATGACGGTGTACCAGCTGGACACGCCGCCGTTGGTGATCCAGCACTTGCTGCCGTTGAGGACCCAGTCGTCGCCGGAGCGGTGGGCGCGGGTCTTCATGGCGGCGGCGTCGGAGCCGGCTTCGCGCTCGGACAGCGCGTAGGAGGCGGTCGCGGTGCCCGCGGCGAGGTCGCCGAGGACCTTCTTCTTCAGGTCCTCGGAGCCGGACAGGATGATCGGCATGGTGCCGAGCTTGTTCACCGCGGGGATCAGCGAGGAGGAGGCGCAGACGCGGGCGACCTCTTCGATGACGATGCAGGTGGCGACCGAGTCGGCGCCTTCGCCGCCGTAGGCCTCGGGCACGTGCACGGCGGCGAACCCGGCCTTGACCAGGGCGTCGAGCGCTTCCTGCGGGTAGCGCTCCTGCTCGTCGACCTCGGCGGCGTGCGGGGCGATCTCCTTCTCGGCGAGGGCGCGCACCGCCTCGCGCAGGGCGTCGTGCTCGTCGTTGAGCCGGTAGGTCTCGAAGTTCGGGTTCACTGCTGCCTCCCGTCTCCAGCGTTGCGCTGGGGCCGTGGTGATCGCCGGATCCGGGTGCGGGTGTGGCGCCGCGCCCTCGGTCGCCGGAATCCTAACGGCACGGAGTGCCACTCTCAATCGGGTGGGTATATTTCGGCCATGTCCGAGCAGCCGCGGCCGCGCGCAGGCCGCACCCCGCAGGGCCGCCGCCGGATCCGCGGCACCGTGTCGTCGGCCGCGCTGGACCTGTTCGCCGCGAACGGGTTCGAAGCCACCACCGTCGACCAGATCGCCGAGGCCGCCGGGGTCGGCAGGCGCACCTTCTTCCGCTACTTCCGCTCCAAGGAGGACGCCGTGTTCGGCGACCACGAGGAGCGGCTGGCCGACGTGGCCGAACTGCTGGAGCAGGCCGACGGCGAGGAACCGCTGCCCGCGGTGTGCCGGGCCGCCGAAGCGGTGCTGGAGACCTACCTGGCCGACCCCGCGGTGTCGCTGCAGCGCTTCGCGCTGACCAGGCAGGTCCCGTCGCTGCGGGCCAAGGAGATCGCCAGCACCGACGACTACCAGCGGGCGTTCACCCGCTACCTGCGCGGCCGCTACGACGGCGAACCGGACGCGGCGCTGCGCGCGGCGGTCGCGGCGGCCGCCGGCGGCGCCGCCCACAACCAGGTGCTGCGGGAATGGCTCAAGAGCGGCGCCGAGCTCGACGCGCGCGGCAGGCTGCACGCCGCGCTGGCAGGAGTGCGCGGCATGGCCGCGACCTGGCCCGGAACCCTCGGCGCCGCGCTGGACGACCGGGTGGGGAGCGCACCCGCGTAGCCGGTGGCGGGCGGTCCCGGGCCGGGGACCGGGTTCGGTCAGTCGTAGCCGCGGATCAGGTGGCTCTCGTCGGCGTCGTCGAGCTCACCGGGCCACTGCCCGCGGTGCTGTCCTGGAACGGCGGCCTCGGGCAGCAGCGTCTGCACGCTCGCGCGCGGCGGGTCGAACTGGTCGGCCGGGTTGTGCTCGGCGGGTTCCACGTCGTGCTCCTGTTCGTCGGGTGTCGGGAGGGTATGGCCGATGGTCCTGGGGAGTGGCGCAGATCGCACTCCCACCACGCCGTCGATATCTTTAGTCCACCGGAACGGACCCGCCACACGGCACGGCCGACGCATCAGGAACGCGTCAGGAACCCGCGAAGACCGGAGACCGCCGATACCGGCTCACCCACCCGACGGGCGATCGATCAGGTGCGCAGCTCCGGTACGCCCGGTGTGCTCCGGCGGCGGCGCAGCCACACCTTGCGGGTGCCGTCGGAGTAGAGCAACACCCGGGACAACTCCCACCCGGAGAACTCGGCGTGGATGCTCAGCTGGGTGGCGGCGCTGAGCCGGGTGATGCCCGGCGGCAGCCGCAGCGGCCGGTAGTCCCACTTCTCGTCGGAGAAGCCGCTCTCCCGCGCCCCGCGGCCGGCGGGGGCGGGCTCGGAAGAGGTCTCGGGGTCCCGTTCTTCGCTCATGGCGTCACCACCTGCATTCCTGCCCCGGTTGCCGAGGCGACGAACACTGCTCCGGTAGCGGGGTCCACGGCCGCCGAGTTCGGCTGCCGCACGGTCGGCACCCGGTGCACCTCCCGGGGTTCCCCGCCCGCGACGTCGTAGCCGACGAGCTCGTTGCTCGCCGTCAGCGTGATCCACGCGAGGTCCCGGTCGGGGTCGTAGGCCAGGGCGAAGGGCGCGCCGGGCACCGGATAGCGCTGCTTCATGATCAACGGATCGGTGGCGAAGGCCAGCAGCTCCTGCCCGCGGGTGTCCACGGCCAGCACCCGGTCGTAGCGGTCGGCGGCCACGTGCGTGGCGCCGGCACCCGCCCGCAGCGCGGGTTCCTTCTCCCCGGTGGCCGGGTCGACCGGCGTCAACGAGGTCGCCAGCACGTCGAGCACGTGCAGCCGCCCGCCGAGCTCGACCAACTCCGCGGGCCGCTTGAACCCGGTGGCCTGCTTCCCGCCGGGCAGCGCGACGCTGCCGGTGGCCTCCAACGCCACCGCCAGCCCCCCGGGAACGACCGCGGCGTCCAGCGGACGGCCCGGGTAGCGCAGCTGCTCGGCGGCCCCGGTCGCCGGATCGATGCGGGCGACCAGGTCGGCGTCGGGCTGGGCGGCCAGCAGCTTCCCGTCCGGGGTGGCGCGCAACGTCGCGGGCGCCGCGGGCAGCTGCACCGTGCGCGGAGCGCGGCGCAGGTCGCGCGCGTCGTAGAGGGACACGGTGCGCTCGTGCGCGGTCGCCAACGTCGAAGCGCCGGGCAGGAACGCGCTCAGCGCGGTCGGTGGGGCGGGCACCACGGTGCCCGCT
>NZ_JAIUJZ010000172.1:0-25565 GCF_020176775.1 Saccharopolyspora sp. 6M | reverse complement strand
CCCCCCCCCCCCCCCCCCCCCCCCCCCCCCCCCCCCCCCCCCCCCCCCCCCCCCCCCCCCCCCCCCCCCCCCCCCCCCCGCCCGGGTGCTGCTCGCGGAGGGTGAGGGGCCGTTGCGGTCCGGCGACGCGATCGAGGGGCCGGCCGACGGTGTCCGACGACCGAGCGTCATGAGTTCGGGTGCTGTTCACCTGCACGTCCAGGGGACCTCGCCTGATCGGCATAGCGTCCAGGTGTTCCTGACTGACACCTGGAGGTCCGTGTGTCCACCCGACCGGACGGCGGGCGGGTCGTCCCGCTGCCACTGCTGTCGAACCACTCCGCCCGCCGGGCATCGGCCACCTGCAAGTACCGCTGCGGCAACGCCTGCGCGCACGAGGCGCCGAACACCTCCGGCAACGGCTACTTCGGCGACGTCGTCGCGAGCGTCCTGAGCCGTCGCGGCGCGCTGAAGGCGGGGGGCGTGCTGGCGCTGGCGGTCGGCGGGGCCTCCGCCCTGTCCGGCACCGCCGCGGCCACCGCCCCGCGTCCCGCCGGTCGTCCCGTGCCGGGCACCGACTTCGCGCCGGTCGCGCCGAACCAGGAGGACCGGCTCACCGTCCCCGAGGGCTACGCGCAGGGCATCGTGATCCGCTGGGGCGATCCGCTCGTCGACGGCGCCCCCGAGTTCGACTTCCACCACCAGTCGGCGGCGGCGCAGGAGAAGCAGTTCGGCTACAACAACGACTTCGCCGGGTTCGTCCCGCTCGACGCGGCAGGCAGGCGCGGGCTGCTCGTGGTCAACCACGAGTACACCACCGAGTCGCACATGTTCCCGGACTACGACGAGGACAACCCCACCGAGGAGCAGGTCCGCATCGCCTGGGCCGCGCACGGCCTGTCCGTCGTGGAGGTCGCGAAGGAACGCGGCAAGGGCCTCGTCGCGCGGCGCGGCGAGCGCAACCGGCGGATCACGCTGAACACCGAGTTCGAGGTGCGCGGACCCGCCGCGGGCAGCGACTTCCTCAAGACCTCCGCCGACCCGACCGGCACCCGCGTGTTCGGCACCCAGAACAACTGCGCGGGCGGCGTCACCCCGTGGGGCACGATCCTGTCCGGCGAGGAGAACTTCCACCAGTACTTCGGGCACTCCGAGCTGATCACCGAGCCGGTCGCGGCCGAGCGCTACCGGCGCTACGTCATCGGCACCGGCGAGACCGACCGCAAGTGGGAGCGCTTCGACCGCCGCTGGGACGTCTCGCAGGAGCCGAACGAGCCGAACCGCTTCGGCTGGGTCGTCGAGATCGACCCGAACGATCCGACGTCCACCCCGGTCAAGCACACCGCGCTGGGCCGGTTCAAGCACGAGGGCGCCACCATCCAGATCGCCGACGACGGCCGGGTGGTCGCCTACTCCGGTGACGACGAGCGCTTCGAGTACATCTACAAGTTCGTCTCGAACGGCCGGTACAAGCCGGGCCGCAGCGCGCACGCGCGGCGGCACAACTCGGCGCTGCTCGACGACGGCACCCTCTACGTGGCCCGCTTCCACGGCAACAGCCCCGCCGAGGAGATCGACGGTTCGGGCGCGCTGCCCGCCGACGGGCACTTCGACGGCACCGGTGAGTGGTTGAAGCTGGTCAGCGGGAACGAGTCCTTCGTGCCCGGCTTCAGCGCCGAAGAGGTCTACGTGTTCACCCGGCTCGCCGCCGACGCGCTCGGCGCGACGAAGATGGACCGGCCCGAGGACATCGAGCCGAACCCGGTGAACGGCCGCGTCTACTGCGCGCTGACGAACAACAGCAACCGCGGCTCCGCGGACAACGCCCCGGTCGACGAGGCCAACCCCCGGGTCGGCAACAAGCACGGGCACGTCCTGGAGTTCGCCGACGACACCGCGGGCACCCGGTTCCGCTGGAACCTGCTGCTGGTGTGCGGCGACCCGAACGACCCGGGCACCTACTTCGGCGGCTTCGACAAGTCCCAGGTCAGCCCGATCTCCTGCCCGGACAACGTCACCTTCGACCGGTTCGGGAACCTGTGGATCACCACCGACGGCAACGAGCTCGGCTCGAACGACGGGCTGTTCGCGGTGCCGGTGGACGGACCGGAACGCGGCAAGGTGAAGCAGTTCCTGACCGTGCCGGTGGGCGCGGAGACCTGCGGTCCGGTGGTCCTCGACGACCTGGTCACGGTCAACGTGCAGCACCCGGGCGAGGACGCCGAGGACGCCCAGCACCCCACGTCGCACTGGCCGGACGGCGGCGACTCGCAGCCGCGGCCCTCGGTGGCCGTGGTGTGGCGGGAGGACGGTGGTGAGATCGGCCGGCGCTGATCTCACCTGCGAGCGCGGGGGCCTTCCGAACACGGGAGGCCCTCGTTGCGCTCGCCGGTGACCGGGCCGGACCGGGGAACGCCCGATCACCAGGCGCGGAAGGATTCCGGCGCGCACGTCCCACGGGAAATCCCGGAGCACCCGAACGCGGGCGTCGCGCTCCGCGGGTGCACCAACGCCCCGCGCGGCGCCGGTCCACCGGAAGGCCCCGGCGCGCCCGCCCGACCGCGGGCGGAGGCGTCCGGCCCGGTGGGGCGCCCGGCGCACCGTGCGCGCGCGTGCGACGGATACGATTCAGACCATGTCTGAACGTCCGATCGCCCTGGTCACGGGTGCTTCCCGCGGCATCGGGGCCGCCACCGCCCGCGCCCTGTCCGAGACCCACGACGTGCTGCTCGGCGGCCGGGACGGCGAAGCGCTGCGGGAGCTGGCGGCGGAGATCGACGGCGCCCGCCCGTGGCCGGTGGAGCTGACCGATCCGGACGCGGTGGCGGCGGCGGTGCGGGACGTGGACCGGCTGGACGTGCTGGTGCACAGCGCGGGGCTGGTGGAACTCGGCGCGGTCTCGGACGTGTCGGTCGACTCGTGGCGGCGGACCTTCGAGCTGAACCTGTTCGCGGTCACCGAGCTCACCCGGCTGCTGCTGCCCGAGCTGCGCGCGGCCTCCGGGCACGTGGTGCTGATCAATTCGGGTTCGGGCTTGAACGCGAAGCCGAACTGGGGTTCCTACGCGGCGAGCAAGTTCGCGCTGCGCGCGTTCGCCGACGTGCTGCGCGCCGAGGAGGCCGCGAACGGCGTCCGGGTGACCTCGGTCTTCCCGGGCCGGGTCGACACGGACATGCAGCGCGGCGTGGTCGCGGCCGAGGGCGGCGAGTACCGGCCGGAGCGCTTCCTGACCCCGGAGTCGGTCGCGGGGCCGGTCTGCACCGCGGTGCGCGCCACCGCCGACGCCCACCTCACCGAGCTGGTCGTCCGCCCCTCCTGACGTCGCCGGGCCGCGGCCGTTGCGGGCGGCCGTCCGCGCACCGGGTCGCCGCCGGGGAGTCCGCAGGCCGGCGCCCGCCCCGGATTAGCGTGCTCGGGTGACCGTGCTTCGTTCGATCGTGCTGTTCGCCCTCGCCGCCGTCGCCGAGATCGGTGGTGCCTGGCTGGTCTGGCAGGGGGTGCGCGAGCACAAGGGCCTGTTGTGGATGGGCGCCGGGGTGCTCGCGCTGGGCGCCTACGGGTTCGTCGCCACCTTGCAGCCGGACGCGAACTTCGGCCGGATCCTCGCCGCGTACGGCGGGGTCTTCGTGGCGGGCTCGCTGGCGTGGGGCGTGCTGCTGGACGGGTTCCGGCCGGACCGCTGGGACCTGGCGGGCGCGGCCCTGTGCCTGGTCGGCGTCGCCGTGATCATGTACGCGCCGCGCGGCTGAGCCGGGCCCGGACGCGAGAACGGGAGGGAGCACGCGGGCTTCCCTCCCGTCCCCGGTCGATCGGTGCCGCTACTGGACGGCGATCGTCGCGTGCCGGTCCTGCTCGGTACCGCCTTCCGCGGTGCCCTTGCCGACGACTTCGAGGCGTTCCTTCGGGACGCCGGCCTCGGTGAACGCGTCCGCGACGGCCTGCGCCCGCTGCTGGGACAGCTCCTGGTCCTTCGGCGACGGGTTGCCGGTGTCGGCGACGTAGCCGGTGATGGTGAACTTCAGCTCCTGCGGCGCGGACTTCGCCAGCTCGGCGGCCTTCTTCGCGGTCTGCTCGCCCTGCTCGGTGAGGTCCGCGCTGTCGGCCTCGAAGGTGATCGGGCTCTGTGCGAGGGCCTGGTCGATCTGCTGCTGCAGAGCCGTCTTGGCGGCCGCCGGGTCCGGGCTCGGCGGCGGCGCCGGGGTCTGCTCCTGCTGCTGCGCGGGCGGCGCCGGTGGCACCTCGCCCTCCTGGCCACCCTGGCCCTGGTCGTCGCCGCCGCCGGAGCAGCCTGCGAGGAGTGCGACGAGCGCGGCCGCCGCCACGCCGTAGGGGGCTGTTCTTCGATCCATGCCGACCTCCGCGAATCGGGCTCGCCGGGCGCGGCGCGCGTGGGGCGCCCGGAGCGTGGGTCCCTCCATTGGATGTCGAGGTGGAGGTCCGGGCAGGTCGGGTTTCGGGCTCCCACGCGATCGTGTGAAGCCGTCCGGGTTGCGCGATCGGCCGCGCGTGGGGGCGAGATGCCCGGTTCGGCGCATGTCACAGGGCCTTCCCGGTGGTTTCCGGCCCACCCGCTCGACAGAAGTTACTGCGGGGTAATACTCTGGAGTTACCGACGAGTAAGGCCATGTCCGGAGAGCGGGGCCGGCTCGGATCATCAGTGCGGAGAGGGAGCCTGCGAAATGGGCCACTACAAGAGCAACGTCCGCGATCTCGAATTCAACCTGTTCGAGCTCTTCAAGGTGCAGGACCGGCTCGGCACCGGGGCGTTCGAGCAGTCCGACGAGGACACCGTGCGCGGTGTGCTCAGCGAGCTCAACGCGCTCGCCACCGGGCCGCTCGCCGAGTCGTTCGCGGACGGCGACCGCACCCCGGCGAAGTTCGACCCGAAGACCCACTCGGTCACGCTGCCGGAGTCGTTCAAGAAGTCCTACCAGCAGGTCATGGACGGCGAGTGGTGGCGGCTCGGGCTCTCCGACGAGCTCGGCGGCTACGGCATCCCGCCGACCGTGCAGTGGGCCACCTCCGAGCTGATCCTCGGCGCCAACCCGGCCGTGTACATGTACATGGCGGGTCCGCAGTTCGCCGGGATCGTGCACAAGAACGGCACCGAGGAGCAGCGCGCCTGGGCCGACCTGATGATCCAGCGCGGCTGGGGCGCCACCATGGTGCTGACCGAGCCGGACGCGGGCTCCGACGTCGGCTCCGGGCGCACCAAGGCCGTCAAGCAGGCCGACGGCAGCTGGCACCTCGACGGCGTGAAGCGGTTCATCACCTCCGCCGACCAGGACATGACCGAGAACATCATGCACCTGGTGCTGGCCCGCCCCGAGGGCGACGGCGTGGAGAGCAAACCCGGCACCAAGGGCCTGAGCCTGTTCCTGGTGCCCAAGTTCCACTTCGACGGCACCACCGGCGAGCCGGGTGAGCGCAACGGCGCCTTCGTCACCAACGTCGAGCACAAGATGGGACTGAACGCCTCCGCCACCTGCGAGCTGACCTTCGGCCAGCACGGCACGCCCGCGCAGGGCTGGCTGCTCGGCGAGGTGCACGACGGCATCGCGCAGATGTTCCAGGTCATCGAGTACGCCCGGATGATGGTCGGCACCAAGGCCATCGCCACGCTGTCCACCGGCTACCTCAACGCGCTGGAGTACGCCAAGGAGCGCGTGCAGGGCGCCGACCTCACCAAGGCCACCGACAAGACCGCCCCGCGCGTGGCGATCACGAACCACCCCGACGTGCGTCGCATCCTGCTGCTGCAGAAGGCGTACGCGGAGGGCCTGCGCGCGGTGTACCTCTACACCGCGACGTACCAGGACCAGATCGCGCAGGGCAAGGCGAGCGGCGCGGACGTGTCGCTGGCCGAGCAGGTCAACGACCTGCTGCTGCCGATCGTGAAGGGCGTCGGCTCGGAGCGGGCGTACGAGAACCTGACGCTGTCGCTGCAGACCCTCGGCGGCTCCGGCTACCTGCAGGACTACCCGATCGAGCAGTACATCCGGGACGCCAAGATCGACAGCCTGTACGAGGGCACCACGGCGATCCAGGCGCAGGACTTCTTCTTCCGCAAGATCGTCCGCAACAACGGCGCAGCGCTGGGCCACCTCGCAGCCGAGGTGCAGAAGTCGCTGGAGGCCGAGGGTGCGGACGACCGGCTCAAGGAGGAGCGGGCGCTGCTCGCGAAGGCGCTGGACGACGTGCAGGGCACCCTCGGCGCCGTCTTCGGCTTCCTGACCTCCGCGCAGGAGGACGTGACCAACATCTACAAGGTCGGCCAGCACGCCGTGACCGTGCTGATGAGCATGGGCGACCTGCTCATCGGCTGGCTGCTGCTGCGCCAGGCCGAGATCGCGCTGGCGGCGCTGGACGCGGGCGCCTCGGCGAAGGACCAGCCCTTCTACCAGGGCAAGGTCGCGGTGGCCCGGTTCTTCGCGAAGAACGTGCTGCCGGAGCTGACCGGCCGCCGCAAGATCGTGGAGAACGCGGACAACTCCATCATGGAGCTGGACGAGTCGGCGTTCTGATCCGGCGCGAGACCGGCGGGGGGGGGGGGGGGGGGGGGGGGGGGGGGGCGCCCCCCGGGGGGGGGGGGGGGGGGGGGGGGGGGGGGGCCCGGGCGGGGGGGGGGCCCCCCGCGGGGGGGCGGGGGGGGGCGGCCGGCGGCGGGGGGCCCCCCCCCCCCCGCCGCCGGGCCGCCCCGCCCCCCCCCCCCCGCGGCGCCCCCACCCCGGTCAGACCCGGACCAGCGCCTTGAGCGCCTTCCGGTCGGCCATCGCCCGGTACGCGTCCGGCACCCCGTCCAGGTCGGTGACGTGGTCGAACACCCGGCCCGGCCGGACCGCGCCGGAGAGCACGTCCGGCATCAGCTCCTCGACGTAGGACCGCGCCGGGCAGACGCCGCCGCCGATCCGCACGTTGCGCATGAACAGCTCCCGCAGGTCCACGCCGCCGCCCTCCTGCGGGACGCCGACGTAGCCGATCGCGCCGCCGTCGCGGACCAGGCGGGTCGCGGTCGCCATCGACTCGGCGGTGCCCACGCACTCCAGCACCGAGCGCACGCCTTCGCCGCCGGTCAGCTCCCGCACGCGCCGCACCCCGGCGTCGCCGCGCTCCGCCACCACGTCCGTCGCTCCGAACTCGCGGGCCAGCTCGGTGCGGTCCGGGTGCCTGCCCATGATGATCAGGCGTTCGGCGCCGAGCCGGGCGGCGGCCAGCACCCCGCACAGGCCGACGGCACCGTCACCGACCACGGCCACCGAACCGCCCCGCCGCACCTCGGCGGACACCGCGGCGTGGTGCCCGGTCGGGAACACGTCGGCCAAGGTGAGCAGCGAGGGCAGCAGCGGATCGTCCTGCTCCACCGGCAACCGCACCAGCGTCCCGTCCGCGTGCGGCACCCGCACCGCCTCGCCCTGCGCGCCGTCCTCGCCGGGCGAGCCGTACACCCCGCCGGACGGGCAGGACGTCTGCAACCCCTCCCGGCAGAACCGGCAGGTGCCGTCGGAGAAGGTGAACGGCGAGACCACCAGGTCACCCGGCCCCACCGACCGCACCGCGGACCCGGCCTCCTCGACCACGCCCAGGAACTCGTGGCCGATCCGCTGCCCGGCCTCGTCGCGCTCCATGCTCTTGTACGGCCACAGGTCGCTACCGCACACGCAGGTCAGCACCACCCGCACGACCGCGTCCGCCGGTTCCCGCAGGGCCGCGTCGGGCACCTCCTCCACTCGCACGTCGCCGGCTCCGCGGATCACGGTGGCTCGCATCGCTGGCTCCCTCGGTCGGGTTCGTCGTCCCCCACCGGGTGCCCGGGTGCGGCGCGGCCGATGCCTCGGAACGCGGACGAGGCCCCTCCCGGAACCGGGAAGGGCCTCGTCGGCGGTGCGGGTCAGGGCGCCGGTGGCGCGCCGCAGTGGATGATCGGCTGCGGGTTGTAGACCGTCTTGGTCGGCTTCTCCTTCTTGACCTTCCCGGTCTTCACGTCGGTCAACGTGCGGGTGTCGGTGACGGTGAAGCCGCCGTTGCCCTTGCTGGGGCTGCACGGCTCGCCCGGCGGCACGACCTTCTCGTGCGGGGGCTTCTCGTTGGTGCGCGGACCGGTCTCGGAACCCACGTCGTACTGCTTGGTGCCCCAGAACTTCACCGTGATCGACGACGGCGTCCACTCCGTGGTGATCATGATTCCGCTGGCGAGCGTGTTCTTGAACTTCACGTCGATGACGCTGCTGCCGTCCGGGTTCTGGAACACCGTGGCCTCGCGGCCCGCCGGGTAGCGGCTGATGTAGTAGCTGTGCTCCTTGTGCTCCACGTCCTGCACGCCCGCGAAGTACGAGGCGTTGAACAGGGTGGTCGCGAACTGCGAGATGCCGCCGCCGACCGCCTTCGCCGGGCGGCCGTCCTCGATGATCCCGGACTCCACGTAGCCCTGCGCGGTGCCGCGCGGGCCGGTGTGGCCGTTGAGGCTGAACGTCTCGCCCGGCTTGATCACCGCTCCGTTGACCTGCTCGGCGGTGCGCCGGATGTTCACCCCGGACGCCGCTTCGAAGCCGCCGGTCTGGTACTCGCTGATGACTTCCTTGATGCCGAGGCCGTTGGCCTGGTCGGTGCTGAACGCGGGCGGCTGCTGCTCGTAGACGGCCTGCACCGTGCGGTCCTGCTTCTTGCGGGCCACGTCCAGGAGCTTCTCGAAGCTCTTCTCCCAGTTGACCCCGCGGCCCTCCAAGGAGGGGTGCACCACGGGACGGCCGCCTTCGAGGACCACCTCGGCGTCCTTCGCCGGCTTCATCGTGTCGAGCAGCTGCGGCTCGACCCCGCCGATCACCGTCGGCAGGTCGAGGTGCGAGCGGAGCCCGCCCTTGCCGTCCGGTTCGAAGCGCAGCGCGGCGGCCACGGTCTCCGGGGCGAGCGCGGCGTCGTGGCCCTCGCCCTTGATCGCGATCGGACCGGACACCGCGGGCTGGGCCACGTTCCGCAGCGCCTGGTGCACGCCGTCGGAGGTGGTGCTCACCGCCTGCTCGGTGAACGGGACCTGGACGGCGCCGCCCTTCGCCCAGTCCGCCATGACCTGGTCGGCGGCCACCTGCACGTCCACCGAACGGCCGGTGACGGGTTCGACCGCGACCGGGGTGGCGCCCTCGAACTTGATGGTGCCCTCGGAGGCCGGTCGCTCCAGGCGCGGCTTCACCTGCTCCAGCGCGGCCACGACCTGCTGCTCGTCGCCGTGGCTGACCGGGGAGATCTCGCGGTTGGTGAACAGCGAGGCGATCCGGGTGAACGGGTTCAGCGGCTGCGAACCGGCCTGCTCGATGGTGGCCGGCCAGTCCATCGTCAGCCCGGACTGCTCCGGGGAGATGGTGGCGGTGGAGTCCCCGGCCTGCAGCTGCACCGGCTGCTGCAGGTTCGGGCCGAGCTCCTCGCGCAGCTTGCGCTCCGCCGCGGCCGGGGTGAGGCCGCCGACGTGCACGGCGGCGACGGTGGTGCCGCGCGGCACGGTGCCGCTGCTGAACGTCAGGTCGCCCACGTAGAGCAGCAGCAGGACGCCGGCGGCGATCCCGGCCACGATGCCGCCGCGGATCAGCTTGCGGCGGTCCTTGGGGCCGCTCTGCTCCGGCGGGTCCTCGGCGAAGCCGCCGCCGATGCCGCCGGCGAACCCGGCCGCCGACGGCGAGTTCGCGTCGGCGGGGACCTTCGGGATGTTCTGGGTGCGCTCGGAATCGACCTCGGGGTACGAGATCTGCTGGGTGGGCGGCGGGGCGGCGAACGAACCGCCCGAGGTCTGGACCGTCGGTTCCTGGCCGCTCACCGCGGGGTGCACCGCGGTCGACTCGGACGAGCCGAGGAAACCGGGGGCGCCGAGGAAGTCCGTGGGCGAGGCGTAGGTGCCGCCGCTCTCGGCGGGGACCGTGGGGATGGTCTGGGTGCGCTCGGCGTCGTCCTCCGGCGGTTCCTGCCCGAGGCGCTGCGTGTCGTCGGCGCCGGACTGCTGCGAGAGCGGGCGGGTGCCGCGCTCGGCCGGGGCGGCGGATTCCGCCGGGGTTCCGGAGGGTGCCTGCTCCGCAGCCGAGCCCGTCGCGCCCGCCGACGCGGACTGCGCCGTCGCGGATCCGGTCGACGCGGACCCGGCCGATGCCGATCCCGTCGATGCGGATCCGGCCGCGGCGAGCTGCTCCGCGGAGATCTGCGTGGTCCGCTCCGCCGCCGATTCCTCCGGCACGCCGGTGGGGGCCGGGGTGCTCGGCCGCGTGGCGTCCGCGGCGGAGCCGCCCGATGCGCCGGGCCGCTCCGCCCGGCCGGCCGGGTCGTCGCCCGCCGGTTTCCGGTTCGGATCGTCCCCGGATGAGACGTCGTAGTTTTCCGGCACCGCTTCCCCTTCATCGGTCTGGTCGTGCGGTGGGGTACATCAGCGAACAGGCGCCGGGGCGGTCCGTCAAGGACGCCGTGCCCGCCTCACCCCGACAGCGGCGGCACCTGGGAGGGGTGCCGGTCGCGGCTCGCGGTGGATCAGTGGCTCACAGGTACAGGCCGGTGCCCTGTTCGATCTGCTCGCTGGCCACGGCGTGCAGGTCGCGCTCCCGCATCACCAGGTAGGGCTGGCCCTGCACTTCGACCTCGAACTGCTCCTCGGGGTTGAACAGCACCTGGTCGCCGACCTTCACGGCCCGCACGTGGCTGCCCACCCCGAAGACCTCGCCCCAGAGCAGCCGCTTGGCCACCTGGGCGGTCGCCGGAATCACGATGCCACCGCTGCTGCGGCGTTCGCCTGATTCCGCGGAGACCCGCACCATGACCCGGTCATGCAGCATCTGGATCTCGAGCTTGGCATCGGTCACCCGAAAAGTTTACGTGCCCGCCCCGGCGGGTCCGCCGCGCAGGGGGCCGCTCACGCTCCGGCGTCCATACCGCCCATCACCAGGGGCAGCCGCGGTGGGCCACCTGGCGCAACCCGCACCGGCACTCCCCAGTCCTGCCTGGTCAGGTTGCAGGTGGGGTGTTCGACGGCGGGGTCGTCGGTGCAGCTGGCGGCCTGCGCGACGACGTGCAGCACGCCGTGCTCGATGCCGTCGGCGAGCACCAGCCGCCGTTCCAGGTCGGTTCCGGTGCCCGCGCCCTCGACCAGGAGTTCCGGCGGGGACGCGGTGATCTCCAGCCGGGTGGAGGGCCCGTAGCGGTCGTCGAGCTTGCTGCCCGGCGGCGGGGTGAACACCACGGCGAGCCGCACCTCCCCGTCGCCGATCTCGGTGGCGGGCCGCGTGACCTGCTGCGATGCGCCTTCGACGAGCTTCGCGGAGACGCCGGGCGGCACCGGCCGCTCCAGCCGGTGCGCCGCGGAGGACACCACCACGAGCTCCCCGTCGACCACGGCCGCGCCGGACGGTTCGGCGAGGTGGGTGGCGAGCGTGGCGACCTCGTTCGATGCCGGATCGTAACGTCGGAGGGCCCCGTTGTAGGTGTCGCAGACGGCGACCGACCCGTCCGGCAGCACCGCCACCCCCAGCGGGTGCTGGAGCAGCGCGCTCTCCGCGGGGCCGTCGGCGTGGCCGAAGTCGAACAGCCCGGTGCCGATCGCGGTCCGCACCCGGAACCCGGTGCCGTCCGCTTCGATCCAGCGCAGCGCGGAGGTCTCGGAGTCGGCGAGCCACAACCGGTCCCCGCCGTCGGCGAGGCCGGAGGGCTGGGCGAAGAACGCCTCGGCCGCGTCCCCGTCCCGCAGGCCCTCCACGGTGGTGCCCGCGAAGCGCCGGACCTGCCCGGTGCGCGGGTCGAACAGCCCGAGCGTGTGGTTGCCCGCCATCGCGATGACGACGCCGCCCGCCGGTTCCCACCAGGCGACGTCCCAGGGGCTGGTCAGCGGGGTGTCCGTCCCCGGGCCCCCGTCCGCGCCGTCGCGCCACTGCTCGCCGGTGCCCGCGACGGTCGTGACGTGCCCGTCGGCGAGCCGCACGCCGCGCAGCAGGTGGTTCACCGTGTCCGCGACGACCAGGTCGTAGCCGGCCTCGACGGCGACGGCCGCGGGCAGCACCGCGATCCCGGCGGGTTCGGCGAAGGAGGCCTCGGCGGGCCCGCCGTCGCGGGCGCCGCGCTCGCCGCTGCCGATGCGGCGCAGCACCGTCTCGCCGTCCTGGGCGAACTCGACCAGCGAGTGGTTCGCGGAGTCGGAGACCAGCACGGTGCCCGGCCCGGCGGCGATCTTCGCGGGGAACCGCAGCTCGGTGGCGGCGGGTTCCGGCGGCACGT
Source organism: Saccharopolyspora sp. 6M (assembly GCF_020176775.1). NCBI lineage: Bacteria > Bacillati > Actinomycetota > Actinomycetes > Pseudonocardiales > Pseudonocardiaceae > Saccharopolyspora > Saccharopolyspora sp. 6M. The sequence goes on along the minus strand of NZ_JAIUJZ010000172.1, from coordinate 13,352 downwards.
AGGGGCCGTCGCCGCGGTGCAGGGTGCCCTTCGCGTCGTGCTCGGCGACCAGTTCGCGCAGCACGCTGCGCAGCGCGTCCACGTGGCCCTCGCCCGCGGCGACGTGCACCAGGTAGCCCTCGGGGTCGACCACGGCGAGCGTCGGCCACGCCTTGACGGCGTAGTTCTGCCAGGTCGTCAGCTCGGGGTCGTCGAGGACCGGGTGGTGCACGGAGTAGCGCTCGACCGCGGCGAGCAGCGCGTCCGGGTCGGCTTCGTGCTCGAACTTCGGCGAGTGCACGCCGACGGTGACCAGCTCGTCGGCGAACTCCTGCTCCAGCGGCCGGAGCTCGTCGATGACGTGCAGGCAGTTGATGCAGCAGAACGTCCAGAAGTCCAGCAGCACGATCTTGCCGCGCAGGTCGGAGAGCAGAACCTCCCGGCCGCCGGTGTTCAGCCACTGCCGCCCGGTCAGCTCGGGCGCGCGGACGCGGGTGCGGAGGTGCGACGCGGTACTCACGTGCGGAGTCAACAACACCGGCCGGGCGCCCTGTTCCCGCGTCCACATGCCGGGAAGTTCGCCCGGCGCGGGAATGGCGGGGGCGATCGGAAGCTTGATCCGGTACGCGGATCGCGCCGGGTTCCCGCCGCGGGAGCGGCCGGGAGGAGGGGTGCGTCGGGGTGTCGAAACCCCGGAATTGGAAAGCCCCGCGGTGCTGCCAGGTCGGGGGTCCGACAGCACCGCGGGGTCACCATCCATATCGGCGGCACCCCCGGCGTTGTTACACACCGACCTCGGTGTGACTCAAGTCACGCCGTTGTGGGTGCCGCGGATGCCGCGAACGGCCGGTTCGCGGCTCGTTGACCAGCGCGTTCGGTGAGCTCGGCGGTGTTTCCGCACCGGCGCGGGAATTCGCGATCGGCGGCCCGCCGGCTCAGCCCCCGTGGAGCGCGGCGATCGCTTCCGGCCCGTACCCGGCGGCCAGCAGCGGCCGCCGCACGTCGCGGTCGAGATCGGGCAGGTAGCCGAGCAGCACGTCCGCGGGCCCGGTGATCGACGCCCGCTCCAGCGCCGCGGGCAGCAGCAGCGTCCGGCCCGGTTCGAGCTCGTCGTCGCCGCCCGCGCTGCGCACCCGCGCCGCCCCGCCCGCGTTGCTCAGCAGCAGGACCCGGCCGACGGGCAGTTCCCGCTCGGTTCCCGCGCCGAGCCGCCACCGCTCCAGGGCGAAGTGCGGTCCGGCGCAGCACAGGACGCGGTCGGCGTCTCCGCTCGGCGGCAGCCGCAGGCCCGGCGTCGGGTGCGGCCGGGCGGCCGGGTCCCACTCGTCGAGCAGCCGCTCCACGTTCGCGCGGCGCTGCTCCGGGTCGACCGGCGAGCCGTCCTGCATGTTCCACGGCATGGCGTGCTGCTGGATGTCGGAGGTCTGCTCGATCTCGTGGATCAGCGTGTCCGGTCCGAAGCTGTGCGGTGTCCCGCCCGGGACGTAGACGGTGTCACCGGGGCGCAGCGGCAGTTCCCGCAGCACCGAGCCGAAGTCCTCGGCGAGCAGCGTCGAGCGCAGCTCCGCCCGGTCCACGCCCTCCCGGGTGCCGATGAAGGCGGTGGCGCCGGGCGCGGCGTCCAGCACGTGCCAGGCCTCGGTCTTGCCGTTCGGCTCCCGTTCGAGCCGCCGGGCGGTCTCGTCGTCGGCGTGCACGTGGACCGGCAGCATGCCCGTCCCGTCGATGAACTTGGTCAGCAGCGGGAAGCGGTCGCCGCGCCAGCCCGGCCCCACCAGCTCGTCGGGGTGCGCGCGGGTGAGCTCCCGCAGCCTCCGCCCCGCCAGCGGCCCGGCCACGACCTCCGCGCCGCGGCCGTCCACGTCGCTGACCTCCCAGGTCTCGGCGATCCGGTCCGCTGGCAGGGCCCCGCCTCCCCAGCCGGTCGGCGATGGCCCGGCCGCCGAAGACGTGCCGGGCGACGGGCGTGCTCAACCGCAGCGGGTACCAGCGCGGCGTCACAGGATCGGCACCCCGCCGGTGACCGCGATGCGCGCGCCGGAGATGTACGCGGCCTCGTCGGAGGCCAGCAGCACGTAGGTCCCGGCGAGCTCGGCCGGCTGCCCCGGCCTGCCCAGCGGCACGTCCTCCCCGAAGTGCTCCACCTGCTCGGTGGGCATCGTGGCCGGAATCAACGGCGTCCAGATCGGCCCCGGCGCGACGCTGTTCGCCCGGATCCCGCGCGGCCCGTACAACCGGGCGAGCCCGGCGGTGAAGTTCGCGATGCCCGCCTTCGTCGCGTCGTAGGCCAGCAACGTCGGCGGCGGCATGTCCGAGTTCACCGAGGTCGAGTTGATGATCGAGGAGCCCGGCCCCAGGTGCGGCAGCGCCGCCTTGCACAGGTGGAACATCGCGCTGAGGTTGACCGCCACCGTGTAGTCCCACTCCTGGTCGGGGACGTCCTCCAGCCGGTCGCGGGTCATCTGGAACGCCGCGTTGTTGACCAGCACGTCGATCCGGCCGAACGCCTCGACGGCGCGGTCCACCACGGCCCGGCAGTGCGCCGGGTCGGCGAGGTCGCCGGGCACCAGGACCGCCGTGCGCCCGGCCTCCTCGACGTGGCGCGCGGTCGCTTCGGCGTCCGACCGCTCGTCGAGGTAGGACAGCAGCACGTCGGCGCCCTCCCGGGCGAAGGCGATCGCGACCGCGCGCCCGATGCCGCTGTCGGCGCCGGTGATCACGGTGGCCTTGCCGGTCAACCGGCCGGATCCGGTGTAGCTCCGCTCGCCATGGTCGGGATGTGGGTCCATCTCCCCGGTGACTCCGGGCGGTGCCTGCTGCTGCGGTGGTGTGGTCACGACCGACTCCCTTCCGTGCGCCCCCTCCGCCCTACCCGCGGCCCGCGGGGTGAAACGGCGCTCACTTGAGCGGGTCGTGGCCCCAGTTCATGAGCGAGTAGCGCCAGGTCGTGCGGGTCGGGTCGCCGGACGGCCGCTGGGCGAGGTGCCGCTTGACGTAGCCGCGGACCTCGCGCATGTGCGCGAGGTCGTCGCCGGTGAACTCGGCGCGCTTCTCGCGCAGCAGCGACACGATGCGCCGCCCGGACGCGTGGCCCTTGGTCTCGCCCCCCTCGCCGGACTGCCCGGCGCTCTTCGACTCGTCGGTGGCCAGCCACCGCTCCAGCTCCGCGGGGGTCATGTTGACGAGCTCCTCGAACTCGTCGATCAGCTGCCGATCGGTGTCGGTCATCGCCGCCTCCTGGTCAGGTCCGGTCGAGTTCGCGCAGCACGGTCTTGCGGGCCTTGTGCTCGCGCTCGTGCCGCGCGGCCGCCGCCGCCTCGCGCGGGGGCAGTTCGCGGGCGCGCCGCGCGGCCTCCCGGGCGGGGAGCTCGTCGAGCTCGGCGGACCTGCGCGCCGACTTGGCGGCGGGCGGGTTCGCGGCGTGCTGCGCGCCGCGGCGGGACGCCTCCCGCTTGGCGCGGCGGGTCTCGCGGCGCTCGCGCGGGGTCAGCTCCTCCCACGCGGCCTCCGGCAGGTACCGCTCGGTGGTGCCGTCGTGCCGGGCCCGCGCCGAACCCGATTCGGTCTGCCAACGCTCCTCGGTCCACCGCTGCAGGTCCCGCTGGGCGCGGGTGCGCCGCCTCGGGTGCCGGTAGCCGCCGCCGTGCTGCTCGTACCGCTGCGCGAGGAGCTGGCTCTTGCGCGCCGACCACTGCCCCGGCGCGCCGCCGTCGTCGGAGTCCTTCAACTCGTCCTTCAACCGCTCCCGCAGCCGGGGGTCCGTGTAGTCGCGCTCGTAGTCCGCGCTGCTCTTGCCCATGCCGGTCGGCTACCCGGACGCGCGGCCGCCACGCGCGGTTGGGCGTCCCTCGGGCCGGGGAACTCGGCCGGGAGGGACCGGCGACAGGGGGGCGAGATGGGGATCGACGCTGCGGCGGGGAGCGGGCCCGCCCCGCTCCGGGCACCGGGGATCGTGCTCGGGATCGGCCTCGGCGGGTTCGTCGACGGCATCCTGCTGCACCAGCTGCTGCGGTGGCACCACATGCTGAGCAGCACGGACGACGACGCCATCGGGATCCGGTACTACGACCCGGCCACCACCTCCGGGCTGGAGATGAACACGGTGTGGGACGGGGTGTTCCACACCGTCTGCTGGCTCGCCGTGCTCGTCGGGCTGGCGCTGCTGCACTCGCGGGTCACCCGCCGGCGGCGCCGGGTGTGGGGGTCGCGGGTGCTGTGGGGGTGGGTCCTGGTCGGCTGGGGCGTGTTCAACCTGGTCGAGGGCGTGCTCGACCACCACCTGCTGGGCATCCACCACGTGCGCGACGGGCCGCACCGGCTGTGGTGGGACTTGGGCTTCCTCGCGCTGGGGGCGTTGCTGGTGGTGGCGGGGTACCTGCTGCAACGCGGCGGTCGGTCGGTCGACCTCGGCGGAGGTGGTTCCCGATGAGCCACGACGCGCACGCGTTCGGGGTGCTGCCGTCCGTGCTCGCGCTGGTGCTGGTCGGCGCCGGGTACCTGCACCTCGCCGGGCTGGCGCGGCGCCGCAACCCGGCCCGCGGGTGGAGCCGGTGGCGCACCGCCTGCTTCGCCGCCGGGCTCGCGCTGGTGGCGGTGGCGCTGCTGCCGCCGGTCGCGAGCTTCGCGGGCGGGGACTTCCGCGGGCACGTGGTGCAGCACCTGCTGATCGGCATGTACGCGCCGCTCGGGCTGGTGCTGGGCGCCCCGGTGACGTTGCTGCTGCGCACCGCGCCGCCGATGGTCGGGCGACGGTTGACCGCGCTGCTGCGCAGCGGGCCGGTCCGGGTGCTGAACCGGCCGGAGATCGCGCTGCTGCTGTCCGCGGGCGGTCTCGTCGTGCTCTACGCGACTCCGCTGCACGAGGTGGGCGAGCACCCGGTCGGGCACTGGCTGCTGTTCGCGCACTTCCTGCTCGCCGGGTACCTGTTCGCGCACGTCATCGCGGGTCCGGACCCGGCGCCGGACCGGCCGGGGGTGCGCACCCGGCTGGTGTACCTCGGTTGCGCCATCGCGGTGCACGCGGTCACCGCCCAGCTGATGTACGGCGGCTGGACTGCCGTGCACGGCCCGGCGGCGGAGGTGCGGGGCGGCGCGGAGCTCATGTACTACGCCGGGGACGTCGCCGAGCTGCTGCTCGCCGGGATCCTCGTCGCGACCTGGCACCCGGAGCGGTCCCGGCGGGTGGGCTAGTCGGGCCGCCCGGGTGGGGGGGGGGGGGCCGCCCCCCCCCCCCCCCCCCCGGGGGGGGGGGGGGGGGGGGGCGCGGGGGGGGGGGGCCCCGCCCCCCCCGGCGGGGGCCTCCGCGTCGTCCGGTCAGCGCTCGACGATGGCGGTGACGCCCTGCCCGCCCGCGGCGCAGACCGAGATCAGGCCGCGGCCGGACCCGCGCCCGGCCAGCAGCTTCGCCAGGGTGGCGACGATGCGGCCGCCGGTCGCCGCGAACGGGTGCCCGGCGGCCAGCGAGGAACCGTTCACGTTCAGCTTCGCCGGGTCGATCTCGCCGAGCGGCGCGTCCAGGCCCAGCCGGTCCTTGCAGAAGTCCGGGTCCTGCCAGGCCTTCAGGGTCGCCAGCACCTGCGAGGCGAACGCCTCGTGGATCTCGTAGAAGTCGAAGTCGCCGAGCCCGATCCCGCCGCGCTCCAGCAGCTTCGGCACGGCGTACGCGGGCGCCATCAGCAGGCCCTCGTCGCCGCTGACGTGGTCCACGCCCGCGGGCACGATGTCGCTGAGGTAGGCCAGCACGGGCAGCTTGTGCGCGGCCGCCCACTCCTCGCTGGCCAGCAGCACCACGGCGGCGCCGTCGCTGAGCGGCGTGGAGTTGCCCGCGGTCATGGTGGCGCCCTCGCCCTTGCCGAACACCGGCTTGAGCTTGGCGAGCTTCTCGGCGCTGCTGTCCGGGCGCAGGTTCTGGTCCCGGGTGAGCCCCTGGAACGGGGTGAGCAGGTCGTCGAAGAAGCCGTCGTCGTAGGCGGCGGCCAGCCGCTGGTGGCTGCGGGCGGCGAGCTCGTCCTGCTCCTCGCGCCCGATCTGCCAGTCCAGCGCGGTGCGGGCGGCGTGCTCGCCCATGGACAGGCCGGTGCGCGGCTCGGAGTTCTCCGGGATGTCCGGCTTGACGTGCTGCGGCCGCACCCCGGTCAGCGCCTTGACCTTGCCGCCGGTGGTCTTGGCGTGGTTCGCGGCGAGCAGCACCCGGCGCAGGTCGTCGTTGAGCGCGATGGGCGCGTCGCTGGCGCTGTCCACGCCGCCCGCGATGCCGGATTCGAGCTGCCCGAGGGCGATCTTGTTCGCGACGGAGGTGACGGCCTCCAGACCGGTCGCGCAGGCCATCTGCACGTCGTGCGCGGGGGTGCGCGGGTCGAGCCGGGAGCCGAGGACGGATTCGCGGGCCAGGTTGAAGTCGCGGCTGTGCTTGAGCACGGCGCCCGCGACGAACTCGCCGACGAGCTCGCCCTGCAGGCCGAAGCGGGCGAGCAGCCCGTCCAGCGCGGCGGTGAGCATGTCCTGGTTGGACGCCTGCGTGTAGGGCCCGCCGGATCGGGCGAAGGGGATCCGGTTGCCGCCGACGATCGCGACGCGTCGAGTGGTGGGCATGCGGGACTCCTTCGGGACGGGACCGGTGGTCCGTGCGGTTCGGCTGGTGGTGCTCACCGGATCGGCGTGCGGGGCCGATCGTGCGGGGGCTCTGGTGCGGACCCCGCTGACCCTCTAACCTACCCGCGGGTAGGTTAGACGTCGAGTCCGCCTCCCGAGCGCCCGCCGCGCTCGACCCGCGGGCCGACCGCCCAGTCCACCGACCACCCGCTCACGGGAGTGCGCATGTCCGACCGGTACCAGCAGTTCACCTCGACCGGGTTCGGTCGAACGATCGCCAAGCGCATCGGCCTGCCCACGCCCACCCCGCTCCGCAGGTACCGGCCCGGCGACCCCGTCGTGGGCGGCCCGGTGCTCACCGGCGCCGCCGCGGGATCCCGGCTCGGCGAGGCGATCGCGGGGACGCTGGAGGCCGTCGGCGCCGAGGTCCGCACCGAAGCCGCCGCGGACGCCCGCTACGCCGCGCTCGTCTTCGACGCCACCGGCATCACCTCCAGCGCCCAGCTCGCCCAGCTGCGCGCCTTCTTCAGCCCGGTCATCCGCCAGGTCGGCACCTGCGGTCGCGTCATCGTGCTCGGCACCCCGCCGGAGGAGACCACCGAGGCCGGGGAACGCGTCGCGCAGCGCGCCCTCGAAGGCTTCGTGCGCACCGTCGGCAAGGAGCTCAAGCGCGGCGCCACCGCCCAGCTCGTGTACGCCTCCGAAGGCGCCGAGCGGTCCCTCGATTCCACGCTGAGCTTCCTGCTGTCGGCCAAGTCCGCGTTCGTCTCCGCCCAGGTCGTGCGGGTCGGCCGCGCCGACGCCCCGCAGGTCGATCGGGAGAAGCCGCTGCGCGACAAGGTCGCCCTGGTCACCGGCGCTTCCCGCGGCATCGGCGAGTCCATCGCCGAGACCCTCGCCCGCGACGGCGCGCACGTCGTCTGCCTCGACATCCCCGCCCAGGGCGCCGACCTGGCCGAGGTCGCCAACCGCATCGGCGGCTCCACCCTGCAGCTCGACATCACCGCCGAGGACGCGCCGCAGCGCATCGCCGAGCACTTCGCCGAACGCCACGGCGGGCTCGACGTGGTGGTGCACAACGCGGGCATCACCCGGGACAAGACGCTCGGGCGGATGGACGACGCGCGCTGGGACTCGGTGATCGCGGTGAACCTGACCGCGCAGGAGCGCATCAACGAGGCGCTGCTCGCCGAGGGCTCCCCGCTGAACGACGGCGGCAGGCTGATCGGCGTCGCCTCCATCAGCGGCATCGCGGGCAACGTCGGCCAGGCGAACTACGCGGCGTCGAAGGCCGGCGTGATCGGCCTGGTGCAGGCGCTCGCCCCGGTCGCGGCCCGCCGCGGCGCCACCATCAACGCCGTCGCGCCCGGCTTCATCGAGACGAAGATGACCGCGGCCGTCCCGCTGTTCATCCGCGAGGCCGGCCGCCGGATGAGCAGCCTCTCGCAGGGCGGGCTGCCGGTCGACGTCGCCGAGACGATCGCCTGGTACGCCAGCCCGGCCTCCTCCGGGGTCAACGGCAACGTCGTGCGGGTCTGCGGCCAGAGCCTGCTGGGGGCGTGATGAGCACCGAGATCGACGCGCCGCCGAACCTCTCCGCGCTGTACCTCAAGGCGGCCGCCACCGGACCGCTGCGCCGCGGCCGGGAGCTGCCGGAGACCGAGTACGTGCGCCGCGACATCGCCGTGGACCACGACCACCTGGCCGAGTACGACCGGGTCTGCGGGTTCGGGCTGCGCGACGTGCTGCCCGCGACCTACCCGCACGTGCTCTCGTTCGGGCTGTCGGTGCGGCTGATGACCGACCCGGGGTTCCCGTTCCCGCTGGTGGGGCTGGTGCACGTCGCCAACAGCATCACCGTGCACCGGCCGCTGCTGGTCACCGACGTGCTCACCCAGCGGGTGCGGGTGGCGGACCTGCGCCCGCACCCGAAGGGCAGGCAGCTCGACGTGATCACCGAGACCAGCGTCGAGGGCGAGGTGGTGTGGCGGGAGACCAGCACCTACCTGCGCCGCGGCAAGCCGGACGAGTCGGCGCCGCGGGCCGAGCGCGCCGCCGAGGTCGAGCCCGGTTCGGCCACCGCCGTCTGGCGGGTGCCCGCCGACCAGGGCCGCCGCTACGCGGAGGTGTCCGGGGACAAGAACCCGATCCACCTGCGGGCGCTGACGGCGAAGGCGTTCGGCTTCCCGCGCGCCATCGCGCACGGGATGTGGACGAAGGCGCGGGCGCTGGCGGGGCTGGAGGGCAGGCTGCCGGACGCGTACACGGTCGACGTGGACTTCGTGAAGCCGCTGCTGCTGCCCTCGACGGTGGAGTTCACCGCGCACCGGGACGCCGGGACGTTCGCGGTGCACTCCCGCTCCGGTAAGCCGCACCTGGTGGGGCGGCTGCACTGACCTGCGGGAAGGCGGGTCCGGGTCCGCGTGCGCGCGCGGATCCGGGTGCGGGTGGTGGGGGGGGGGGGGGGGGGGGGGGCCCCCCGCGCCCCCGCGGGGGGCGGGGGGGGCCGCGGGGGGGGGGGCGGGGGGCGCCGCGCCGCGCGCCCCCCCCCCCCCCCCCCCCCCCCCCCCACCCCGGGGTTGGGGGCCTCGGGGGGCGGCGCCCGGGGCGCCCCCGCCGGGCGACCAGGAGCGTCCTTCGACGAGGTCGCCGAACCCCATCCACGCGAGGTTCATCAACCGCATCGCCAGTCCGTCCGCGGTGTGCTCGGGGTGTTCCACCCACCAGTCCAGCAGCGATTCGGCGGCGCCGACCAGCGCGGCGGCGAACGGTTCCATCTGCTGCGGCTGCATCGGCTGCGCGGCGCCTTCGGTGGCGCGGGCCAGCAGGGAGGCGATGAGGACCATCGCCCGTTCCCGCCACTGCCCGAACTCGGCGGCGAACGGTTCGCCGCCCGCGGGTGCCTGCCGGTGCAGCAGCACCCAGCTGGCCCGGTTCCGCTGCACGTAGTCGAAGAAGACCCGCAGGCCCCGCCAGAGCTGCTCGTCGGGGCCGACCTCGGGGTCCACGGCGGTGCTGATGGCTTCGATCAGCCGGGTGGCCTCCCGCTGGATGCACGCCACGAACAGCTCCTCCTTGGAGCCGAGGTAGGCGTAGATCATCGGTTTGGAGATGCCCGCGACTTCGGAGATCTCGTCCATGGACGCGAGGTGAAAGCCGCGGGCCGCGTAGACCTCGACGGCGGCGTCGAGGATCTGCCGTTCCCGCACCGAGCGCGGTAGCCGCCTGCTGCGGGGTCGTGGGCTCTCCTCGTGATCGTCCGGGTCGGGCCGCATCCCACCTCCTGTTCTCCCGCCGCGGGCGGTGTTGCGGGCCGGTTCCGCGGCGTGCTCGGCTTGGTCCTGATCTGCGGGAGAGGCTAGAGCAGAACGATCAGCGGGATGCCTTGCCCGCCTTACCTACTCACCCGTAGTCTTACTTGTCAGTAGGTAATGGGAGGTCACATGTCCAAGTCGGATCCGGTCGCCGCGCTCGCCGAGGTCGACCCGAAGAAGATCGGCGAAGAGGAGTTCGTCGCGCTGCTGGCAGCGGCCTCCGAGCACGCCGCCGACGGGGCTGCGGACCTCAGCGAACTCCGCCCCGAGCAGTTCGCCAAGCTGATCTCGCGCGCCTCGGCCAAGCAGGTGGAGGCGGTCATGGCCCGCCCCGAGCTCCGCGTGCAGGTGCTCGACGAGGTGTTCCGCCGCATGAGCGAGCACTACAAGTCGGACAAGGCCCGCTCCACCGAGGCCGTGGTGCGCTGGCGCATCGGCACCGACGAGCAGGACACCGTCCGCTACGAGTCGGTGCTCTCCGGCGGGACCTGCACGGTGAACAAGGAGCCGCAGCACGACGACCCGCGGGTCACCATCATGATCACGCCGGTCGAGTTCCTGAAGCTGGTCTCCGGCAACGCCTCCGCGCCGGTGCAGTTCATGACCGGCAAGTTGAAGGTCGCCGGCGACGTCGGCTTCGCCGCCGGGCTCGCCGTTCCCCGGACTCGGCGCACCGCTTCTGAGAACCTGAACGCTCGGGAACCGGAACGCTCCGCACCCGTTTCGCAACGCACCACGCACTCCGCCACGAACCGAAGGATTTCGATGAGCTTCTCCCTGGAACTGAGCGAGGAACACCGCGACCTGCGCGATTGGGTGCACGGCTTCGCCGAGAAGGTCATCCGCCCTGCCGCGGCGGAGTGGGACGAGCGGGAAGAGACCCCCTGGCCGATCATCCAGGAGGCCGCGAAGGTCGGCCTGTACGGCTTCGAGACCGTCGCGACGTTCTGGGCCGACGACACCGGCCTGTCGCTGCCCATCGCCAACGAAGAGCTGTTCTGGGGCGACGGCGGCATCGGCATGGCGATCTTCGGCACCACGCTGGCGGTCGCGGGCATCTTCGCCGCGGGCACCCCGGACCAGATGGCCGAGTGGGTGCCGCAGTGCTACGGCGACGAGGACGACCCGAAGGTCGCCGCGTTCTGCTCCTCCGAACCCGCCGCGGGCTCCGACGTCTCGGCGATGCGCACCCGCGCCGTCTACGACGAGGCCACCGACGAGTGGGTGCTCAACGGGCAGAAGGCGTGGGCCACCAACGGCGGCATCGCGAACGTGCACGTCGTGCAGGCGGTCGTGGACTCCTCGCTCGGTTCCCGCGGGCAGGCGGCGTTCGTCGTCCCGCCCGGTACCAAGGGCCTGGAGTCCCCCAGCAAGATCAAGAAGCACGGGTTGCGCGCCTCGCACACCGCGGACGTGTTCCTGGACGACGTGCGGGTCCCCGGCAGCTGCCTGCTCGGCGGCAAGGAGAAGCTGGACGAGAAGCTCGCCCGCGCTCGCGAGGGCGGCAAGGGCTCGAAGGCCGGCGGCCAGGCCGCGATGAAGACGTTCGAGCTCTCCCGCCCCACCGTCGGCTCCCAGGCCATCGGCATCGCCCGCGCCGCCTACGAGCACGCGCTGGAGTACGCCAAGGAGCGCGAGACCTTCGGCCGCCCGATCATCGACAACCAGTCGATCGCGTTCACCCTCGCCGACATGCGCATGGAGATCGACGCGGCGCGGCTGCTGGTGTGGCGCGCGGCCTGGATGGGCCGCAACGACGAGCCGTTCACCGCCGGTGAGGGCTCCATGTCCAAGCTCAAGGCCGGCCGGGTCGCCACCTGGGCGACCGAGCGCGCCATCCAGATCCTCGGCGGCAACGGCTACACCCGCGAGTTCCCGGTGGAGCGCCTGCACCGCGACGCGAAGATCTACGACATCTTCGAGGGCACCGAGCAGATCCAGCAGCTCGTGGTCTCCCGCGCCATCTCCGGCCGCCACATCCAGTGATCCGCTGATCCGAAGCTCGGGCGGAAGCCCCTGGCGCCGACGGTGCCGGGGGCTTCGGCGCGTCCGGCCCGCGGGCGCGCCGCGATCAGGGCTGGGGCAGCGGAGCGAGGTCGGTGACGGTGACCGGGCCGGGGACGGTGGCGCCGTTCCACGGGACGGTCACGCTGTACGGGCTGACCGGGCCGGGGAAGGAGATCTCCAGGGCGCCGGGCACGGACCCGGGGATGCTGTTGCCGGTGTTCGGGTCGGTCACCTGGTAGCTGAACGCGGCCGAGACGGGGTGGGCCTCGTCGACGCGGTGCACCTCGGGCGTCCCCTCGGGGTACCGGGTGGGGATCTGCGCGGAGTCGCCCTGCACGTCCAGGAAGTTCAGGCCGGGGGCGCCGCCGAGCAGGCAGCTCTCGCCGGGCTTCGCGGTGAACCGGACGTCGGCGCCCTCGTGCATCATCGCGTGGTTCAGCGGGCCGACGGTGACGTCGACCTGCTCCGGGGTGCAGTACTCGTCGTAGTCGGGGTGGTCGTGCGGCATGGCCTGGGCGGTGCCCGCGAGCGCGATCCCGGCGAGCAGCGCGGACCCGGCGATGGCGGCGGTCTTGGTGTGCTTGGTGCGGAACACTGGACTCATCTCCCCGGTGCGGCCGTGCGGTCCCCCCGCCGGGAACCGCGACCTTCACGGCCACACGTTCGAGTGATGTTCGAGCGGCCCCCGACGTTGACTCGGAGTGAGCTGAATCACTGCATTCGCTCGCAAGATCCGGCTTCCGCCTGTTGACCCGGGGTCCGCGGGGCCTCCCGACCGAGGTTGCCGGGGCGTGGCGAACACCACTCGGGGAATGCTCGTCCCGGGGCCGATGTTGGAATGTGGGAGGGAAAGTTCCAGGGGCGTGCATCCTCGTGAGTGCTGCGAGGCATCATGTACTCGCCCGAAGGAATGAACATCAGCGGTCGGCGCGAGGCGAACGGTCTAGTTCGCGTTTGATCGGCACGGTGAGCGCGTGGGCTCACCGGTGCCATCGGCTGGGAGAGCCGGTCGCGCCACGAGTCCGGTGCCAGCGGTGCCGGCTCGACCTCAGCAACACGGCTTCGAGAACGAAACGGGAGGGCGAAGCGGTGAACAAGCCCGATCCAGGAACGCCGATCTTCGGCGAGCTGAACAACGAGCTCGGCGGTCTGCCGGACATCGACGTGCACGAGTTCGACTCGCACAGCTTCGACTTCGGCGGCGGGTCCGCCGAGTCCGACGGCGCGGCCCGGCAGAACGCGGCCGCGAACGGGGGCGGTGCCCGCTCCGGCGGCCGCCGCCGCAAGGAGGACTGAGCGCCGGGGCGGGAACTCCCGCACCGCGCACGAACGGGCGGGGGGGGCGCGCCCCCCCCCCCGGGGGGGGCGCGGGGCCCCCCCCCCCGCGGGGGCCGCCGAACTGGGTGGTGCCCGGGGGCGGGGGGGGGGGGGGCGCCCCCCCCCGCCCCGCGCCCAGGGCGC
>NZ_JAIUJZ010000171.1:0-3337 GCF_020176775.1 Saccharopolyspora sp. 6M | reverse complement strand
AGGGGCTGGGGTGAAGACGATGATGGGGGCCTGGTCCCCAGGGAGTGGCTTGAAGGCCACTGCCTGGGGACCGGCCCCCCTTTTTTTGTGTTCCTTGGCAGGACCTCGGCACCGGGTCCAGCGGGTGGGGCGTTGGGGTGCGGGTTGTGGGGCCTGGTCTTCGACGATGGCATGACGCCACCCTCTGGCTACCGGCCCCTTTGTCCCGCTTGCAGGCCGCAACGCCTCCCGTTCGCATCTTCGACGACGTCCCTCCCAGGCGAACGGCCGAACGTGCGCTGAACCTCGCCCCGCCGGCGAAGTCGCCCCCGCGCGCCAGCGGACATTCCCACGCACCGACGAAGCGGCCGGCTCGAACGACGCGCCTCCAGGCCGCATTCACTGCTAATAGCCGCACTTGAACAACGAGCAGGAAAAAGCCCCGGTGCCGTGCCGCAGCACCGGGGCTTCACCAGGACGAAGCGGAGAACCGCAGCTCAGCCCCCGCGCCGCCGCAGCAGCTCGAAGCAGAGCACCGCGGCCGCGCTGGCCACGTTCAACGATTCGACACCACCCCGCATCGGGATGGCGAGCCGCTGCGCGATGCGGGTACCGACCTCTTCGGAGAGCCCCGCCGTTTCGCTGCCGAGCACGAACGCGGCCCGAGAACCGAAGTCGGCTTCGAAGATGCTCTCCGCCCCGGTGGCCTCCAGCGCGTACAGCGGATAGCCGGCGTCGGTGAGCATCTCGGCGGCATCCCCGGCGGTGGTGCAGCGCAGCACCGGCGCGTGGAAGGCGACGCCGGCGGAGGCCTTGATGACGAGCGGGTCCAGCCCGGCGACACCGCGGTGCGGAACGATGATGCCGTCGATGCCCGCGGCCGTGGCGGTCCGCAGGATCATGCCGACGTTCGCGGGCGTGGTGAGCCCGTCCAGCAGCAGGACCTGCCGCGGGGCGGTGGCCGGGTCGTCGAGGGCGTCGACCAGCGGGCGCATCTTCCGCGCCACCACGTCGGCGAGCACGCCCTGGTCGTGCCGCCCGTTGCCGGCGAGGACCTTCACCCGGTGCGCGCTGGCGCGCTGCACCTTCACCGCGCGGTCGGCGGCGGCTTCCTTGATCTCGTTGATCGCGGGGCCGCCGATGCCCTCGGCGATGATCACCTTGTCGACGCGCAGGTCCAGGTCGGACAGCGCCTCCAGGACCGGTTTCCGGCCGTAGACGGTGACGAACCGATCTTTGGGTGAGGTAGTGCTGGTCACGCGGTCCAGTGTCACACGAGGCGACGCGACCGCTCTGAGCAGGCCGATGGTGTGCCAGTATCGCGGGCATGCCCGATCGCCTCTCCGCACTCGACGCCTCGTTCCTGTACCTGGAGGACCACACGACGCCGATGCACGTGGGTGGGGTGGCGGTGTTCCGCAGGCCGCGCAGCGGGTTCGAGTACGACCACGTGCTCTCGATGATCGATCGCAGGCTGGCGATGGTGCCGCGGTACCGGCAGAAGGTGCGGCAGTTGCCGGGGAAGCTGGCGCGCCCGGTGTGGGTGGACGACCAGGACTTCGACATCACCTACCACGTGCGCCGGTCCGCGTTGCCGAAACCGGGCAAGGACGAGCAGCTGCACGAGCTGGTGGCCCGGTTGATGTCCCGCAAGCTGGACCCGGAGCGCCCGTTGTGGGAGTTGTACCTGGTGGAGGGCTTGTCCCGAAGCCGGGTCGCGGTGATCACCAAGACGCACCAGGCGATGGTGGACGGGATCGGCGCGCTCGACATCGGGCAGGTGATCTTCGATCGGTCGACGTCCCCGGAGCGGCAGGAGGTCGAGGACCTGTGGATGCCGCGGCCGGAGCCGAGCCCCGCGCAGCTGGTGCTGGAGGCGGTGACGGAGGCGGTGCAGCGTCCGGGCGAGGTGGTGGAGAACGCCCGCTCGGCGGTCGGGGACGTGGCGGCGACGGTGCGGAAGGTGACCGGGGCGCTCGGCGGTCTCGCCTCGGCGGTGCGGGCCGCGGCGGTGCCCACCCCGGGCGGGCCGCTGAACGGGCCGACGTCGACGCAACGCCGCTTCGCGGTGGCCAGGGCGAAGCTGGACGACTTCCGCGCGGTCCGGCAGTCGCACGGTGGCACGGTGAACGACGTGGTGCTGGCGGTGGTGGCGGGGGCGCTGCGGAACTGGCTGCTGTCCCGGGGCGAGGTCGTGTCGGGTTCGACGACGCTGCGCGCGATGGTGCCGGTGTCGGTGCGCGGTGCGGATTCCGGTGGCGCCGACGAGGTTTCCGGGGCGGACGGCAACCGGGTGGCGGCCTACCTGGTGGACTTGCCGGTGGGGGAGCCGAGCCCGGTGCTGCGGCTGCACCACATCAGCCACGCGTTGCGGGCGCACGCCGAATCGGGCCGCTCGGTGGCGGCGGAGGCCTTGGTGGGCGTGTCCGGTTTCGCCCCGCCGACGCTGCACGCGTTGGGGGCGCGGGTGGCCAACGGCTTCTCGGACCGGTTGTTCAACGTGCTGGTGACGAACGTGCCGGGCCCGCAGGTACCGCTGTACGCGGCGGGCGCGAAGATGACGGAGATGTTCCCGGTGGTGCCGCTGGCGAAGAACCAGTCGCTGGCGATCGGGGTGACCTCCTACGACGGAGGGGTGTACTTCGGCCTGAACGGGGACCGGGACGCCATGTCCGATGTGGACGTGCTCGCGGCCATGATCGGGGAGTCAGTGGAAGAGATGATCGGGACGGTCGACGGATGAGGGTTTACCTGCCCGCCACGGTGCGCATGACGCGCGGCCTGGTGGAGGACCAGCAGATCCAGCCGCTCAGCGGCACCGGTTTCGCGTTGACGCCCGCGCTGCGGGAGTCGTACGCGGCGGGGGACACCGAGGAGCTGGAGTACGCCGCGATGCGCGAGGCCGCGCGGGCCTCGTTGCGGCTGATCGCGAGCGAGCTCGCGGAGGACGAGAAGGCGGACCTGCGCCGGGTGGTGATCTCCGCCGACGTCGAGGACGTGGCGCTGCGCCCGGACCTGGACCACGCGGTGGTGCGGCTGTCCGGGCCGGTGCCGTGGAAGAAGGTCGCGGCCGTGCACGTGGACTCGCCGGACGCGGAGGACGCGGTGCGCGCCGCCGCCGGCGTGATCGACTCGGCGGACCTGGGGGACCCGGACGCGGAGTTCGTGCTGGGCGAGGCCGAGGACCACGAGCTGTCCTGGTACGCGCCGCAGGAGGTTCCGTTCCTGCTGGAACTGATGTGACCCGGGCGGGGGGGGGGGGGGGGGGGGGGGGGGGGGGGGGGGGGGGGGGGGGGGGGGGGGGGGGGGGGGGGGGGGCGGGGGGGGGCGCGCGGGCGCGGGCGGGGGGCGGGGCGGG
>NZ_JAIUJZ010000170.1:8678-22706 GCF_020176775.1 Saccharopolyspora sp. 6M | reverse complement strand
GGGGGCGCCGCCCCCCCCGGGGGGCGGCGCCCCCCCCCGGGGGGGGGCGCGGGGGGGGGCCCCCGGGGCCCCGCGGGGGGGGGGGGGGGGGGGCGCCCCCCCCCCCCGGTCGCGGTTCACGGGCCTTGCGGCAGACCCGGCATCTCGAACTCCCGGATCTGGGAGGCGTCCGGCTTCGCGACGCTGACCGGCTTCCCCCAGTCGGAGTAGGTGAGGGTGGTGGTCGATTCGCCGACCTGCTGGCCCGCGATGTTCATCGGGGGAGTGACCTGCTCGACCTTGAGCGGGCGGCCTTCCTCGTCGGCCCACACGGTCTGCTTGAGCTCGGTGACACCGGCCTTCAGCATCATCTCGTAGCTCTGCTTGAGGATGCCCTCGGCGGAGCCGACGACGTCGTTGATGTTGGTGACGACCTCGTACTTGGTGGCCTGCGTCCCGTCGACGGTGTCGGAGCCCGCCGCGGTGAACTGGGAGCCTTCCGGCAGCAGCTTGCGGAAGTCGGCGGCCTCGGACAGCGCGGTGGACTGCGCGCCGCCGACGGCGGCCGCGGGGCTGTTCTGGGCGATGTGCACCCACGGCTTGCCCGGGTCCCCGCCCATCGAGTTCAGCTGCGGGTTGTTCATGTACGTCTCGCCGTCGATGACGATGATCTCACCGGTGGTGCCGGTGCAGCTCATCGCGGACTTGGCGGCGTCGACGTCGCAGTCGCTCTGGAGTCCACCGGCGCTGCCGAGCGTGGCGTTCAGCTTCAGCTTGTACGACTTGCTGTCGTCCATGACCTGGGAGGCGCCGGAGACCAGCGAGGCGAGGTCGCTGTAAGCCCCGCCCTGCTGGGCCCCGGAGTCGCTGGAACCGGTCTCCCCGGCACCACCCGGGTTCTGACCGAGGGCACATCCCCCCAAGGTCGCGGTCAACGCGACGGTGCACACTGCGATGCTCGTGCGGCGCACGGAACTTCCTTCCCCTGATCAATATCGGCGAGAGGAAGCTAGCAGCGCGGTTCGACCGTTGTGGGCTGTTCGCGGAAGTTCGTCAACGCGGCGGTTGCGCTCCGGGCAGCGGGCCGTCCGGGAAGGCCCCGACCTGGTCGGCGGGTGGCGGCGCGATGTCGACGGGCGCGCCCCAGTCGCGGTAGGTGGAGGTCAGCGATACCTGCCCGGCTTGCGCGACCTGCTCGGTGGCGGCGAACCGCGCGGGGAGGCCGCGGTCGTCGAGCCACAGCTCGTAGCCGATCTCGGTGCGCCCCGCGTCGGCGGCCTTGCGCAGCCGGGTCCGCTGCTGCTCGTCGGGCGCGGATGCGGCGCCCTGCGCGGTGAGCACCCGGATGCTGTACCGGGTGGTGGGGGTGCCGTCGACCTGTTCCGGCGCGCTCGACTGGATCCTGGTGGCGCCGGCGACCCCGGCGAACGTGGCGCGCGGATCGGCGGCGTCCTGCACCTGGCGGAGGGCGGGGGAGAGCAGCTTCGCGGCGAAGTCGGTGCCGTCGGCGGCGAGCCGCAGCCACGGCTTGCCCGGTTCCGGCTGCAGCAGCGGCGACTTCAGATAGCCGACGCCGTCGACCACGGCGAGTTCCACCGGTTGCGGTGGCTGGGCGGCGGCCGGCTTGGTGGTGCCGTGCAGGGCCACGTCGGCGCGGTCGGCGGTGTAGCGCACCGCGCCATCGCCGGCGAGTTCGCCGACGAAGCCGAGGTCGCCGCGCACGCTGCTGCGCACGCTGCCCTCCTCGTCGATGCGGTGCAGCACGTCGGCGAGCAGCGGTTCGGCGGACGGGCGCGGGTCGGGTCGCGCGGCGGCGGGCATGGAGGGCTGCGGTGCGGGCGCGGGGGCGCAGCTCACCTCGGCGAGGGCGCCGAGCAGAACGGCGGTCAGCGGGGTGGCGTGGCGGACTCGGGGCATGGTCGAGCTCCTCGTCGGGGGACGACGTCCGCGTCCGACGCTAGCAACGCCGTGCGGCGAGCACAGGTGCCGTTCGAGTCGTCGAGGTTTCCGCGGCGTTGCGGCTTTCCCCGGGATTCCCGTTCGGCCGCAAGGATTTCCGCCGTGCGGACGCGGCCCGTCCGGGAAGACCGCTTCCACCCGGCCGGGTGCCGGTCAGGCTTCGTCGCGTCCCGCGCGGGACCGCAGCAGCCGCCGCAGCGAGCTGAGCTGCTCGGTGCGGCCCGCACCCGCTTCGGCGGCGTAGGTGTCGAGGTGGCATTCCGGGTCCGCACCGCCGCCGAGGTGCCCGCAGTTCGACGGGCATTCCTCGGCGGCCTCGGCGAACCCGGTGAAGGCGCTGATCAGGTCGCCGGCAGTGACGTGCGCCAGGCCGAACGAGCGGATGCCCGGGGTGTCGACGACCCAGCCGCCCGCGGGCAGCGGGAGCGCTACCGCCGAGGTCGAGGTGTGCCTGCCCTTGCCGACGCCGCTGACCTCGCCGGTGGCGCGTTCGGCGTGCGGCACCAGCGTGTTCACCAGCGTCGACTTGCCGACGCCGGAGTGCCCGACCAGGGCGCACACCCGGCCGTCGAGCTGCTCGGACAGGTCCTCGTGCAGCTCGTGCATGTTGGTGACGACGATCGGCAGCGGCAGCGCCGAATAGGTCGCCAGCACCTCGTCCGGGGTGGCCAGGTCGGACTTGGTGAGGCACAGCACCGGGGTCAGCCCGCCCGCGTAGGCGGCGACGAGGCAGCGGTCGATCAGCCCGGTGCGCGGCGGCGGGTCGGCGAGCGAGGCGACGATGATGAGCCGCTGCGCGTTCGCGACCACGATCCGCTCGTACGGGTCGGTGTCGTCGGCGGTGCGGCGCAGCACGCTGCTGCGGTCGGCGACCCGCACGATCCGGGCGAGCGTGTCGGCGCGACCGGACGTGTCGCCGACGAGGTCCACCTGGTCGCCGACGACGACCGGGGTGCGGCCCAGTTCGCGGGCGCGCATCGAGGTGACCAGGCGGTCCGGGTCCCCGTCGAGCGCGCAGGTCCACCGGCCCCGGTCCACGGCCACGACCATGGCCGTGGCGGCGTCGGCGTGCTCCGGGCGCCGCTTGCTGCGCGGTCGGGTGCCGCGCCCGGGACGCACCCGCACATCGGATTCGTCCAGGTCTCGCCAGCCGCGGCGGCCCATCAGGCCACCGGCTCCAGCATCGCCGTCCACATCCCGGGGAAGTCGGGGATGGTCTTGCGGGTGGTCGCGACGTCCTCCACTTCGACGCCGGGGACCCGCAGGCCGAGGATGGCGCCCGCGGTGGCCATCCGGTGGTCGGCGTAGGTGTGCCAGGTGCCGCCGCGCAGCGGCCGGGGCCGGATCAGCAGTCCGTCGGCGGTCTGCTCGACGTCCCCGCCGAGGCCGGTGATCTCCCGTTCCAGCGCGGCGAGCCGGTCGGTCTCGTGCCCGCGCAGGTGCGCGATGCCGTGCAGCCGCGAGGGCCCCTCGGCGAGCGCGGCGAGCGCGGCGACGGTCGGGGCGAGCTCGCCGACCTCGTGCAGGTCGACGTCGACCGGCAGCAGCCGTTCCGGGCCGGTGGCGGTGAGCCCGCCGGCGTGCAGCGCGACCTCGGCGCCCATCGCGGTGAGGATGTCCCGGAACGCGTCGCCCGCCTGCGTCGTGGCCGACGGCCAGCCCGGCACGGTGACCTCCCCGGCGGTGGCGGCCGCGGCCGCCAGGAACGGGGTCGCATTGGACAGGTCCGGTTCGACGTCGAGGTCCAGCGCCCGGATCGGCCCGGGGGAGACCTGCCAGGTGTTCGGCCGCTGGTCGTCGACGCCCACGCCCGCCTCCCGCAGCATCGCGACGGTCATGTCGATGTGCGGCAGCGACGGCACCGGCGGCCCGTCGTGCACCACGGTCACGCCCTGCTCGAACCGCGGGGCGGACAGCAGCAGCCCGGAGACGAACTGGGAGGACGCGGAGGCGTCGATGGTGACCTGCCCGCCGGGCAGCGACCCGGTGCCGCGCAGTTCGAACGGCAGCGAGTCGCCGGTGATGTCGGCGCCGAGCTCGCGCAGCGCGTCGAGCACCGTGTCCAGCGGCCGCTTCCGCGCGTGCGGGTCGCCGTCGAAGGACACCGGTCCTTCGGCGAGCGCGGCCAGCGGCGGCAGGAAGCGCATCACGGTCCCGGCGAGGCCGCAGTCGACGCTCGCGGGCGCGCGCAGCTCGCCCGGTTCGACCAGCCAGGCGCCGTCGGCGCCGTCCCGCACCGCGGTGCCGAGGGAGCGCAGCGCCGCCGCCATCAGCTCGGTGTCCCTGCTGCGCAGCGGCCCGCGCAGCGTGGACGGCCCGTCGGCGAGCGCGGCGAGCACCAATGCGCGGTTGGTGATCGACTTGGAGCCGGGGACGGGGACCGTCGCGCGGACCGGGCCTGCGGCGACCGGGGCGGGCCAGAGCTGCGTCATGCCCCCATGATCCCGCATTCGTCCCTGCTCAACCGGCCGGGGCCGGGCCGGAGGAGTTCGACGTCGTCGGTGGGTGCTGCGACGATGGGCTCGGGGGCGGCGCGATCCCGCTCCTGGCGGCGACGGCGGAGGTGACCAGGAGATGTGCGGCAGGTACGCCTCCACGAAGGATCCGGCGGCGCTGGCCGCGGAGTTCGCCGCCGACGACCGGACCGGCGGTGGTGCCGGGGGAGCCGACTACAACGTGGCCCCCACCAAGCAGGTGCCCGCCGTGGTGGCGCGGCACCGCGACGGCGGACCGGCGCGCAGGCTGCGGACGATGCGCTGGGGCCTGGTGCCGAAGTGGGCGAAGGACCCGAAGATCGGCAACCGCATGATCAACGCGAAGGCGGAGACGGTCGTGTCGAAGCCCGCGTTCCGCGCCGCGGCGAAGTACCGCCGGTGCCTGCTGCCCGCCGACGGCTGGTACGAGTGGAAGCGCGACGGCGACCGCAAGCAGCCCTACTTCATGACCTCGCCGGACGGGGCGAGCCTGGCGCTGGCCGGGCTGTGGGAGACCTGGCACGACCCGGCCGCGGCGGAGGACGCACCGCCGCTGGTGACCTGTTCGGTGCTGACCACCGCGGCCGTCGGGGCGCTCGCCGAGGTGCACGACCGGATGCCGCTGGTGTTGCCCGCGGACCGGTGGGAGGACTGGCTCGACCCCGAGCGCCACGACGCGTCCGGCCTGCTCGAACCCTCGCCGGACCTGGTGGCCGCGCTGGAGCTGCGGCCGGTGTCCTCGGCGGTGAACGACGTGCGGCACAACGGCGCCGAGCTCATCGCCCCGCAGGACGACCCGGACCCGGCGGTAGCGTTGGATCATGCTCGGGACGCGGGGTGAGTGCTGATGTGCGGTCGCTACGCGGTGCGGCGCGACCCGGCGGCGCTGGCCGCCGAGTTCGACGCGGTGGACCGCTCGGAGGGGCTGCTCGGCCCGGACTACAACGTGACGCCGACCAAGACGGTGCCGATCGTGGTGCGCCGCGGCACCGAGCGCAGCGTGCGGCCGGTGCGCTGGGGGCTCGTGCCGACCTGGGCGAAGGACGCCACCAGCGGACCGCCGATGATCAACGCGCGGGCTGAGACGATCACCACCAAGCCCGCGTACGCCGAGTCCGCGGCCCGCCGCCGCTGCCTGATGCCCGCGACCGGCTGGTACGAGTGGCGGCCCGGCGACAAGCGCAGGCAGCCGTACCTGTGCGCGCACCGCGGCGGGGCCAGCCTCGCGATGGCCGCCGTGTTCTCCGCGTGGTGGTCGCCGGAGAACACCTCCGCACCCTTGGTGACCTGCGCCGTCGTCACCACCGACGCGGTCGGCGAGCTCGCGGGCGTGCACCACCGGATGCCGCTGGTGCTGCCCGCGGACAAGTGGGCCGACTGGCTCGACCCGGAGCGCGACGATCCGCGCCCGCTGCTCGACCCGGATCCGCGGTTGCTCGCGGAGCTGGACCTGACCACGGTGTCCACCGAGGTGAACAACATGCGCAACAACCACCCGGGCCTGCTGGACCCGGCGGAGCCGGTGCCCGCACCCGCCGAGCAGGGGGCGCTGTTCGAATGACCCGCGTGCAGATCGACACCCCGCACGGCCCGGCCGCGGCCGAGCTGCACTGCGCCGAGGAGGGCCGGGCGGCGCTGCTGCTCGGGCACGGTGCGGGCGGCGGCATCGCGGCGCCCGACCTGGTGGCCGCGACTCGCGCCGCCACCGGCGCCGGCGTGCACGTGGCGCTGGTCGAACAGCCCTACCGCGTCGCGGGCCGGAAGGCACCCGCGCCCGCCAAGCAGCTCGACGCCGCGTGGCTGGCCGTCGCCGAAGACCTCGGCGAGCGCTGGTTCGCGGACCTGCCGCTGCTGTTCGGCGGTCGTTCCTCCGGGGCGCGGGTGGCGTGCCGCACCGCCGAGGCGGGTACCGCGTCCGCGGTGCTGTGCCTGGCGTTCCCGCTGCACCCGCCGGGCAAGCCGGAGAAGTCGCGGCTCGGCGAGCTCAACGCCGTCGACCCCCCGGTGCTGGTGGTGCAGGGGGAACGGGACGCGTTCGGCAGGCCCGAACCGGCGCACCGGCGCGAAGTGGTGCTCGTCGCCGGGGACCACTCGTTGAAGGCCGACGTCGACGCCGTGTTCCGCGGGGTCGAGGAGTGGCTCACCCGGGTCCTGCGGCCGCTCGACTGATCAGGCCCCGGCGATGTCGGCGACCTGCGCGTCCAGCAACCGGACCAGGTCGGCGGCGGCGAGCTCGATCTCCAGGCCGCGGCGGCCCGCGCTGCAGAAGATCGTGTCGAACGCCTCGGCCGAGGAGTCGACGACCACCGGCAGCCGCTTCTTCTGCCCCAGCGGCGAGATGCCGCCCGCCACGTAACCGGTGGCGCGCTCGGCGGCTGCCATGTCGGCGAGCTTCGCCTTCTTGCCGCCGCGCGCCGCGGCCAGCGCCTTGAGGTCGAGCTGCCCGGTCACCGGCACCACCCCCACCACCAGCGCCCCGTCGACCTCGGCGACCAGCGTCTTGAACACCCGCTCCGGCGGTTGTCCCAGCGCATCGGCCGCTTCCTCGCCGAAGGACTCCGCCCGCGGGTCGTGCTCGTACGCGTGCACCCGGTGCGCGACCCGCTGCCGGTCCAGCAGCGCGGTCGCCGGTGTTCCCCTGCCTGCCATGCCCTGACCCTAGGAGCAGGAATACCCACCGGCCGCACCGCGTTGGACCGGCCGTGACGGAGTTGACGAACACGTGCTTACTCGAACGGCAGCGGGACCTGCCCGAGCGCTCTGATGCAGGTGAGCGGGGCATCGGGCGGGTATCCTCGAAGTGGGTCCATGCGCAGGACGGCATGGGTTCGTCGCCAGCAGCCACCTCTTCCTGGCGGCGGGAAAGGATCCCGGTGGTCAACACCCCGGAGCAACCCGGCACGGCGGGGACCGCCGGCGGCGATGCCGCGGCGGCCGAGCCGGAGCAGGTCGAGGAGACCGACCAGCAGCGCGTGGCCCGCTTCGAGCGGGACGCGATGCCGCTGCTCGACCAGCTCTACGGCGCGGCGCTGCGGATGACGCGCAACGCGCCGGACGCCGAGGACCTCGTGCAGGAGACGTACTTGAAGGCCTACTCGGCGTTCAAGTCGTTCAAGCAGGGCACGAACCTGAAGGCGTGGCTGTACCGCATCCTCACCAACACCTACATCAACGGCTACCGCAAGCGGCAGCGGCAGCCGCAGCAGCAGCCGACCGACGAGATCGCCGACTGGCAGCTCGCCCAGGCCGAGAACCACACCTCCACCGGGCTGCGCTCGGCCGAGGTGGAGGCGCTGGACCGGCTGCCGGACTCCGACGTGAAGAACGCGCTGCAGCAGTTGGCGGAGGAGTTCCGCATGGTCGTCTACTTGGCCGATGTGGAAGGCTTCGCCTACAAGGAGATCGCCGAGATCATGGGGACGCCCATCGGCACGGTGATGTCGCGGCTGCACCGCGGCCGCAGGCAGCTGCGCGACATGCTCACCGACGTGGCGCGCGACCGTGGTTTCCTCAGGGAGAAAAAGCAGGAGGTGAGCACCTCGTGACGTGCGAACATGACGAGGCGTCCTGCGAGGACGTGCTCGCCGAGGTGTGGCTGTTCCTGGACAACGAGTGCAACCAGGACCGGCGCGAGGCGCTGCAGGAGCATCTCGACGAGTGCGGGAGCTGCCTGGAGCACTACGGCTTGGAGGAGCACCTCAAGGAGCTGCTGCACCGCAAGTGCGGCGGCGAGCACGCCCCTTCGGACCTGCGGGAACGGTTGCGCAGCTCGATCCGCGAGACGGTGCTTCGGCAGGCGGACGTGACGGTCGAGCGCGGGCCGGACGGCACCTCGGTCGAGGTGCGGGCCAAGAAGCGGACCTCTTCGGCCGACTAGTACCGGCCGCGCCGCGAGACGAAGAAGAGCCCCGGACCACATCGGTCCGGGGCTCTCGCGTGCGTGCGGCGCGCGGAGCGCACCGTCACGTCAGCTGCCGTTGGGGCGCTTGCCGTGGTTGGCCTTGTTCTTGCGCCGGTCCTTCTTCTTGCGGGAACGCTTTCCCATGACCCCTCCCTCGCGTCGTCCCGCGCTCCGGCCGGGCAGGCCGTGGGCGGGGATTGGTTCCTTGCGGAGTTCTGGCTGTCCAGTCTCGCACGTGCGCCACCCGGGCCCGTTGGGTGGCCCGGCACGTGGTTTCCTTGACGAAACCCGCGTCCGGGCCGTCGCGGAGCGAACTCGTGGAGCGAAGGGTTCGCGCGGAGCCGGTGGTCTCGACCGCCGGGGCGGTGCCGTGCGGGAGGGCGACCTCGACGCCGGTCGCCGAGTCCGGACCGAAGGAGCGCCTTGTCGACGCTGAGTGACCTGCTGGCCGAGCACACCGGGTTGTCCGGGGCCGCCGCCGACCACCTCCAGCTGGTCGTCGCGGAGTGGCAGCTGTTGTCGGACCTGTCGTTCGCCGATTTCCTGCTGTGGGTCCCGGTCGGCCCGGAAGACGCCACCGAGGACCGGTTCCTGTGCGTGGCGCAGGCCCGGCCGACGACCGCGCCGACCGCGCACCCCGAGGACGTGGTCTCCACCGAGGTCACCCCGGAGGAGCACCCGCAGCTGCGGCGCGCTGCGCTGGAGGGGCGGATCTGCCGGGAGGAGGACCCGCGCTGGCACCTGGGCGTGCCGGTGCGCCGCGAGACGATCCCGGTGAAGTTGGACCAGGAGATCGTCGCGGTGCTGAGCCGGGACACGAACCTGGCGGTGCCGCGGGTGCCGAGCCCGCTGGAGATCTCCTACCTGGGCAGCGCCGCCGACCTGTGCCAGATGATCGCCGACGGCACGTTCCCCACCCCGGAGCCTGCGCCGGACGTGCACACCAGTCCGCGCGTCGGCGACGGGCTGGTCCGGGTGGACGCGTCCGGCACCGTCGTGTTCGCCAGTCCGAACGCGCTGTCGGCCTACCACCGGATGGGACACGCCGCGGATCTCGTCGGGGTGCAGCTGGCGCCGCTGACCAGGTCGTTGCTGTCCGACCCGTTCGACGCCGACGAGGTGGCCCAGCGGGTGCGCCGTGCGGTGTCCGGCGAGCCGAGCATGCGCATGGAGGCGGAGGCGAAGGGCGCGACGGTGCTGTTCCGCGCGTTGCCGCTGCAGCCCCGCGGTCAGGTCGCGGGTGCGTTGGTGCTGGTCCGGGACGTGACGGAGGTCAAGCGGCGGGACCGGGCGCTGATGTCGAAGGACGCCACGATCCGCGAGATCCACCACCGCGTGAAGAACAACCTGCAGACGGTGGCGGCGCTGCTGCGGCTGCAGTCGCGGCGCACCGGCAACTCGGAGGCGAGGCTGGCGCTGGACGAGTCGGTCCGGCGGGTCACCTCGATCGCGCTGGTGCACGAGACGCTGTCGATGTCGGTGGACGAACGCGTCGACCTGGACGACGTCGTGGACCGGGTGATTCCGATGATGAGCGACGTCGCGGTGGCCGAGACCGGGGTGAAGGTGAGCCGGGAGGGCCGGTTCGGCGTCGTGTCGGCCGAGTTGGCGACTCCGCTGGTGATGGTGCTCACCGAACTGGTGCAGAACGCCTTCGAGCACGCGTTCCCGGAAGGCACCGGCGGGGAGGTCGTGGTGCAGGCGGAGCGTTCGGCGCGCTGGCTCGACGTCGTCATCTCGGATGACGGTCAGGGCCTGCCGAAGGGATTCTCCCTGGAGCGCGCCGAACGTCTCGGCCTGCAGATCGTGCGAACCCTCGTCGAGTCTGAGCTGCGGGGTTCGTTGAGCTTGCGCGGTCGGGGCCGGCAGCGGGGTACGGAAGCCGTGTTGCGCGTTCCGTTGAAGTACCGCCGCTGAGCGCCTGACGCCGCAAGCGCGTCGATGGGGGTCGGTGAGCCCGATTGCGGGGTGGCTCACCTGGGGTCGGTCCGCTCGGTCAGTTCGCCTTGGGGGTGGCCGCTGACCGGCATCGACGCTGATCGACCCCGGTTCTCATCGGGGATGTGCTGTTCTTTCGCGACCGCCGTGTCGGGTCGCCCGGGGGGTTTGCGCGGGGGGGGGGGGGGGGGGGGGCGCCCCGCCCCCCCCCCCCCCCCACGCCGCGAGCAGGTCCGCTGCTCAGGCGTTGGTACGAGCCGCCCGAGTCCGCGAGCTGCGACGCTTCAGGGCACGCCGCTCGTCCTCGCTCATGCCGCCCCAGACGCCGGCGTCCTGGCCGCTCTCCAGTGCCCACGCCAGGCACTCGGAGGCAACGGGACAACGCCGGCACACGGCTTTCGCCTCGGCGATCTGCAGCAGCGCAGGACCGCTGTTCCCAACGGGGAAGAACAGCTCCGGGTCCTCGTCACGGCAAACCGCATCGTGGCGCCAGTCCATGATTCCTTGCTCCTCGCTAGGCGCGCACATGGCGCGCCGGTAGTTCGTTCGGGGTGTTTGTGAATGCTTTCACGGAGTCCGTGTGCTTGTGAATGCTTTCACGAACTGCCGTGATGTCAAGAGTTCGATCTCGTGCCGTGAGCCAACTCACCTGAAAGATCGACGTCTCGTGACCAGGGGTTCTGAATGATCGCTGGTCAGGGGCGGGGCCGTCGATCAGCGATCGGGCTCCGTTGCGAGAAGGTTATACAGCGACCCGCAGGGCGTCCGGCACGGACACGAACTCGATGACCGAACGCTCGCCGAGGTTGTCGCCGTCCACCTGCAGACGCAACGGCTCCTGACAGGCTACGTGGATGTGGCCGACATCGGCACGCCGAAGCGCGTTTCTTCCGTGTGGTTTCGCACTACCGCGGAGCATCTGCGCGATGTAGCGCAACACAACGTAAGCGTTCATGTCGCGCAGCGCGAACACGCCCAGCCCGGTGTCGAACGTGGTGTCCGGGTTCATCCGCATCGGACGTGAGCCCAGGTACGTCCAGGGGTCGGTGTTGGCCACGAACGCGGTGTGCAGCCCGGTGACCGGCTCCTCGTCGCCCACCTGCACGGTGATCATCGGTTCGCGGCGCGACATGCGGAAGTAGCAGCTCAGCGCGGTGCGCGCGTAGAGCGCGGGGGTGACATCGCGGCCGCGGCCGCGGATCTGGTCGACCTCGGCGACCACATCGGCGTCCCAGCCGACGCCCGCGTTGAAGGTGAACCAGCGGTCGTTGGCCTTGCCGAGCCCGACCAGCCTGCTGCTGTCGGTGGCGATGGCCTGCAACAACCGGTACGTCGCCTCGATCGGGTCCTTCGGCAGGCCCAGGGCCCGCGCGAACACGTTCGCCGAACCGCCCGGCACGACGCCGAGGGTGGGCAACCCGCGCTCCGGGACCGGATCGGCGAGCATCCCGTTGACGACCTCGTTGACCGTGCCGTCACCGCCGTGCGCGATGACCAGGTCCACGCCTTCCGCGACCGCCGCGCGGGCGACCTCGGCGGCGTGACCCCGGTACCGGGTCTGCGCGACCTCCAGCTTCACCACGTCGGCCAAGGCGTGGGCCACCACGTCCCGCCCGGCGGCGGTGGTCGAGGTCGCCTGCGGGTTGACGACGAGCACGGCGCGCACGACCTGCAGCCTAGGCGAGGCGTTCCCGCGGCTTCGCGGGGTGCGGCCGGACGGTCAGGTCCTGGTCGGTCGAGTCCGCGTTCCTCCCCTGGTCGGCGACGTGGGACGGTGCGGGACGCTGCGGTCCCGGTCGACCCGACCGGCGGCGGGCTGAGACACCGCGCGGGCCGCGCGCGTCGCGCCGGCTCCGCTTCGCGGTGCGCCCGCACGGGCGCGGTCGTCGCCCCCGGGGGCCCGGGGGGCGGGGGGGGGGCCCCCCCCGCGGCCCCCCCCCCCCCCCCCCGGGCCCGCCGGGGGGGGGGGGGCGCGCGCCGCGGGGGGCCGGGGGGGGCCGGCCGGGGGGGGGGCGGCGGGCCCGCTCGGGCGGCGGCCCCGGCCCCCCCCCCCCCCCCCCCCCCCCCCCCCCGCGCCGCTCACCGGAACGGGCAGGTCGCGGCGATGATCGGTGGGACACCCCGTTGCCCACGACCTCCGCTGCTGCCATGACACGATCTTCGCGCCCGCACCCGGCCCGAGCCATGCGGCGTTCGGGCGGTATTACCCTGGGCAGTGCACACGCAGAGTCACGATCGGTGGTAGGGGCCGATGGCCGGCCTCCACGGGTCGAGTGTGACCTGCACCGCACTCCGTCGAGTCCGAAAGGCGATGCCGCCGTGCCGCCCTCCGCTCCTCCGCGCACCGTGCGCATCGCCGCCGTCCTCACCATCGCCGAAGCGGTGGCGGGCCTCGCCTTCGTCGTCGCGCTGCTGGTGCGCACCGGCGCCCCCGACCTGGGCGGGGTGAACACGCTGGACCGCACCGACACGTTCGCCGAGGCCGGGTACTTCGGCATCATCTCGCTGGCCGTGCTCGCCGCGGGCGTCGGCATGTGGCAGGGCAGGCACTGGGCGCGCACGCCCGCGCTGCTGCTGCAGCTGATCCTGCTGGGGATCGCCTGGTACGCGATCGGGCCGTCGAAGCAGCCGCTGGTCGGGTTCGCGCTCGCGGTGCCCGCGGTGGCGGTGCTGTGGCTGATGTTCAACAAGCAGGGCCGGGTGTGGTCGCTGTACGGGCGGCCGCTCAACGGCGGCGGGTCCGGCGAGGGCTGATCGGCCCCGGCCGGGCGTGCCGGTCGCCGCGCTCCGGACGCTGAGCCCGCCGGAGCGCGGCGGGCGCGCCGTCGCCGGACGGATCTTCTGCGCGAGGCGTTCCGCGCGGCCCACGGCGGCGCTGAACGCCTCGGGGGTGTTGATCACCCGTCCGGTGGGGCTCTGCGTCCCGGCCGCCGGGAGAGGCGGGGTCAGGCGCCGAACTCGCGCAGCGCGTCCCCGGTGAGCCGGTGCACCGTCCACTCATCCATGCCGCGGGCCCCGACGGACTCGTAGAACTCGATCGCCGGGGTGTTCCAGTCCAGCACCCACCACTCCAGCCGCGCGTAGCCGCGCGCGACGCACTCCTGCGCGAGCGTGCGCAGCAGCGCCTTGCCGAGCCCGGAACCGCGCCGCTCGGGCAGCACGAACAGGTCCTCCAGGTAGATGCCGTGGCGGCCCTCCCAGGTGGAGAAGTTCAGGAACCACAGGGCGAAGCCCGCGACCTCGCCGTCGACCTCGGCGACGTGCCCGAACAGCGCCGGGTCCGCGCCGAACAGCGCGCGGTGCAGGTCGGATTCGGTGAGGTGGCACTCTTCGGCGGCCTTCTCGTACTCGGCCAGCGCGTGCACCAGCCGCACCACCGCGGGGACGTCGGACTCGGCCACCCGGCGGATGACGTGCTGCGACATCGCTGTTCCCTCGCTATCGGATCGGAGCGGGCACGTTGGAGCGTTCGAGCTGGGGGACGCCGCGCTCGTGCCCGAGCACGGTGATCCCGGCGGGGTCGAGGGCGAACCGGACGCCTTCGGTGACGGGCAGGCCGAGCCAGCGGGCGATCAGCGCCCGGCTGAAGTGCCCGTGCCCGGCGAGCAGCACGTCCCCGGCGGGGCCGGTGGCGATGCGGTCGAG
Source organism: Saccharopolyspora sp. 6M (assembly GCF_020176775.1). Lineage (NCBI taxonomy): Bacteria > Bacillati > Actinomycetota > Actinomycetes > Pseudonocardiales > Pseudonocardiaceae > Saccharopolyspora > Saccharopolyspora sp. 6M. The sequence continues at coordinate 8,810 of NZ_JAIUJZ010000170.1, read as the reverse complement.
CAGCGCGTCGGCGCGGGCGGTGACGTGGGGGGGGGGGGGGCCCCCCGGGGCGGGGGGGGGGCGCCCCCGCCCCCCCCGCCCCCGCGGGGGGGGGGCCCGGGGGGGGGGGGCCCCGGGGGGGGCCGGGGGGCC
>NZ_JAIUJZ010000170.1:0-8669 GCF_020176775.1 Saccharopolyspora sp. 6M | reverse complement strand
CCCCGGGGGCTCCCCCCCCCGGGCTCCCGCCCCCGGCCCGGGCCCCCCCCCCCCCCCGGGGGGGGGGGGGGGCGGGGGGGGCCCCCGGGGGGGGGGGGGGGGGGGGCCGGGGGGGGGGGGCCCCCCCCCCGGGGCAGGGGTGCGTCCACACCGTCCAGCCCGGAACCTGCTCGCGGATCTCCGGGGTGGTGCGGCCCTCGTAGTCGCCGTAGTCCCACTCGGCCAGCAGCGGTTCGACCTCGGCGGTGAGCCCGGCGAGTTCGGCGGTGCGGCGGGCGCGGCCGCGCGGGCTGGCGAGCGCGGTCAGCGGTGCGTCGCCGCGCAGGGCGGTGAGGGTGCGGGCCGCGGCGGTGGCGAGCTCCTCGCCCCGCGCGGTGAGCGGGACGTCGGTGCGCCCGGTGTGCTTGCCGCTGCTGGACCACTCCGTCTCGCCGTGCCGCAGCAGGAAGACCTTGCGTTCGCCGGATTCCGCCACGCGGCGAAGTCTAGGCGGCCGGGCCCGCGGCGCCCGCCGCGCCACCGGTGCGGGGGCCCGAACGCGAGAACGGCGCCGTCGCGCGGTGTTCCCGCTGCGGCGGCGCCGTTCGGCGACAGCGACCTCAGCCCTGCTTGGTCTCCCAGAAGATCTTCTCGATCTCCGCGATGTAGTCCAGCAGTTCCTGGCCCTTGGCCGGGTCCATGGAACCCTTGGTGCCGGTCGCCCCAGCGGCCTTGGTGGCCTTGTTGACCAGCTCGTGCAGCTGCGGGTACTTCTCGAAGTGCGGCGGCTTGAAGTAGTCAGTCCACAGCACCCACAGGTGGTGCTTGACGAGCTCGGAGCGCTGCTCGGCGATGATGATCGCGCGAGTGCGGAACTCGAAGTCCTCGTTGTTCTGGTACTTCTCCTGCACGGCCTTGACGGACTCAGCCTCGATCCGCGCCTGTGCCGGGTCGTAGACCCCGCACGGCAGGTCGCAGTGCGCGGTGGCTTCCAGGCGCGGGCTGAGGATACGGGACAGTAGACCCATCATTCCTCCCTGACAGTGAATGCTCCGACGTGCGTGACCCTACTCGTGACGATCTCGTGCGTCTTCCTGGAGGGACCGCTGCGGGGGTGCTCTCGACCGGAGGTGGGACGGTGTCCGGGCTGGATCGGTGGCGGTGGCGCCGGGTGCTGGTGCGCGGGGCGTCGATGGTGCCCGCGCTGCGCGATGGGGACGTGGTGGTGGTGCGGACTCGCGCGGTCGCCCGGGCGGGTGATGTGGTGCTGGTGCGGTGGGCGTCGCGACCTGCGCAGCTGTCGGTGAAGCGGGCGGTGCGCCGGGAGGGCGCCGGGTGGCACGTGGTGGGGGACAACGCGTTCGGCTCGACGGATTCGCGGGAGCTGGGGCCCGCGGCGGTGCTCGGCGTGGTGGCGTGGCGGTTGTGGCCGAGGCCACAGCGGCTCCGCTGAAGTGATACCCGTTCACTTCGTTTGCACCGTTTATGTGAACAGGGTTCACAACCGTGGGTGCGCGCTGCATCATCCAGCGTCATGACTCTCTCCCGCCGGCGCATGCTCGGTCTCACCGCGCTCAACGCGGCCGCCGCCCTCGGCCTCACCACCGTCTCCACCCGCGGGGCGGTCGCCGCAGGCCGGCGCACCACCGTGCCCGCCGTGGTGATCGGCTCGGGCTACGGCGCGGCCACCACCGCGCTGCGCCTCGGCTCCGCGGGAGTGCCCACGCTCATGCTGGAGATGGGGCGGCTCTGGGACACCGCGGGCTCCGATGGGTCGATCTTCTGCGACATGCTGCGACCCGACCACCGCAGCAGCTGGTTCCGCACCCGCACCGAAGCACCGCTGGCCAGCATCCTGTGGCTCGACCTGGTCAACCGGGACGTGAAGCCGTACGCGGGCGTCCTGGACCGGATGCACTTCGACGAGATGGACGTCTACGTCGGCCGCGGCGTCGGCGGCGGCTCCCTCGTCAACGGCGGCATGGCCGTCACCCCCGAACGGGACGACTTCGCGCGGATCCTGCCGGGCGTCGACCCGGAACCGATGTACCGGCGGTACTACCCGCTGGCGAACCGGATGCTCGGCGCGAACTCCCCGGACCCCACCTGGTTCGAGGACACCGACTGCTACGCCTACGCGCGGCTGTCCCGCAGGCACGCCGAACGCGCCGGGTTCGGCACCACCTTCGTGCCGAACGTCTACGACTTCGACTACATGCGCCGGGAAGCCGCCGGTGAGGTCCCGAAGTCCGCGCTCGCCTCCGAGGTGATCTACGGCAACAACCACGGCAAGCGCAGCCTGGACAAGAGCTACATCCCCGCCGCCCTCGGGACCGGCAACGTCACCCTGCAGACCCTCACCCGCGTCACCTCGTTCCGGCAGGAGGCCGACGGGACCTACGTGCTCACGACCGAGCGCATCGACGAGCTCGGCGAGGTCCGCGGCACCGCCGAGATCGCCTGCGCGCACCTGTTCCTCGGCGCGGGCAGCCTCGGCTCCACCGAACTGCTGCTGCGCGCCCGCGACACCGGGGCGCTGCCCGACCTGCCGGCCGGGCTCGGCGAGAAGTGGGGGCCGAACGGCAACGTGATGCTCGGCCGCGCCAACCACCCGTGGGACACCACCGGGCTCGTCCAGTCGGGCATGCCCGCGCTCGGCATCGACAACCGGCACGACCCGGACAACCCGGTGTTCGCCGAGATCGCGCCGGTGCCCGCGGGCATCGAAACCTGGGCCAGCCTCTACCTGGCCATCACCCGCAACCCCGAGCGCGGCCGCATCGAGTACGACGCGGCCACCGACTCGGCGCGGCTGCGCTGGCGCGAGGCGCAGGGACAGCCGTCCATCGACGCGGCGAAGGCCGTGTTCGACCGGATCAACCAGGCCAACGGCACCGCCTACCGGCACGACCTGTTCGGCGACACCAGGGCGTTCGAGAACCGGTTCACCTACCACCCGCTGGGCGGCTGCGTGCTCGGCGACGTCACCGACGCGTACGGGCGGGTGCGGGGCTACCGGAACCTGTACGTCACCGACGGCTCGCTGATCCCCGGCTCCACCGGGGTGAACCCGTTCGTGACGATCACCGCGCTCGCCGAGCGCAACGCGGAACGGGTCCTCGCCGAGGACTTCTGAGCGCGCGGTCGCCCCGGCCGGTGCGTCCCCCCCCCCCGCCGGTCATGCCGCGGCGCGGAGTTCGGCGTAGCGGCGCAGGCAGGCGTCGTAGTCGGGCAGCAGGCCCGCGTCGGCGGCCGCCGCCAAGGTCGGCGCGGCGCGGTCCTTGTCCGAGAGCACCGGTTCCCCGTCGAGGTGCTCGGCCCACGGCAGGCCCAGTTCCGGGTCGAGCGGGCTGATCCCGTGCTCCGCCGACGGCGTGAACGGGGTGGAGCACAGGTAGCTCATCACCGTGTCGTCCTCCAGCGCGACGAACGAGTGCCCGAGCCCCTCGGCGACGTACAGCGCCCGGTACTCCGCGGAGTCCAGCCGCACCGCCACCCACCGCCCGAACGTCGGCGAGCCGACCCGCACGTCCACCACCACGTCGACCATCGAGCCGCGCGGGCAGTACACGTACTTCGCCTGCCCCGGCGGCACGTCCGCGAAGTGCACGCCGCGGATCACGCCGCGCGCCGAGACGCTGTGGTTGGTCTGCCCGAGGCGCAGCGGGTGCCCGACGGCCTCGACGAACGCCGCCTCCTGGAACGGCGCGGCGAACAGGCCGCGGTGGTCGGGGAAGGACTTCGGGGTGAACTCGTGCACGCCGGTGATGTCGAAGGAGCGGATTTCCACGTCCGCAGCGTAACCACCTCATTTTCCGCTTCCGCCGCTGAGCGCCGGGGTGGCGGAACCGCGGCGCGGGGTCGGAGCCGGCAGCGGACGCCCGGCCCACCGGTCGCTCGAACCGCCGCCGGCCGGCCGCGCGGAAAATCGGGAAATGTTGCGCCACCGAGAACTGCCCGCAGGAAACCGCCCGCGTGACGCCCGACCTGCTCGATCAAGTCTGTGACCCTGGTCGCTGACAGCGCGGAACCCGCGCTGGCAGACTGGCCGGACCGCAGCGTCCACCGGTTCGCTTTCCCGCACCAGGGAAACCGGCACCGGTCGTCCCGACGCCCGTCGCACCCGGTACCGCCCGGGAGCCCTGACGAGCGCGTCGCCGGGTGGCTGTACGTCACCCATTCGCTCCGAAACCCGGGACCACCCGGTTTTCGCAGGCCATGGCAACAGGAGGGACGCCGTGACCACTGTGAACGATCGCACTCCCCCCGCCGCGAGCGGCGCGGAACTGACCGACGACGAGATCTTCCACGCGCACGAGGGCGGCAAGCTCGGCGTCGACGTGACCGCGCCGCTGGACAGCGCGCGCGACCTGTCGATCGCCTACACGCCCGGTGTGGCCAAGGTGAGCCGGGCCATCGCCGCCGATGAGACCCTGGCCGACCGCTACACCTGGACGCAGAACCTGGTGGCGGTGGTCAGCGACGGCACCGCGGTGCTCGGGCTCGGCGACATCGGGCCGCGCGCCTCGCTGCCCGTGATGGAGGGGAAGTCGGCGCTGTTCAAGACCTTCGCCGGGCTCAACTCGATCCCGCTGGTCCTCGACACCACCGACGTCGACGAGATCGTGGAGACGATGGTGCGGCTGCGCCCCTCGTTCGGCGCGGTGAACCTGGAGGACGTGGCGGCACCGCGGTGCTTCGAGCTGGAGCGCCGCCTCATCGAGGCCCTCGACTGCCCCGTGATGCACGACGACCAGCACGGCACGGCCGTCGTGGTGCTGGCCGCGCTGCGCAACGCCGCGAAGATCGTCGGCCGTGAGATGTCCTCGATGCGCGTGGTCATCTCCGGTGCGGGCGCGGCCGGCGTGGCGTGCGCGAAGATCCTGCACACCGCCGGGGTCGGCGAGATCGTCGTGCTGGACTCGCGGGGCGTGCTGCACTCCGGGCGGGACAACCTCACGCCCATCAAGGAGGAGCTGCTCGGCTACACCAACCCGCGCGGCATCACCGGCGGGCTGGAGAACGCCCTCGACGGGGCCGACGTGCTCATCGGCGTCTCCGCCGGCCAGATCCCGGAGGAGCTGGTCGCGACGATGGCCGACGACGCGATCGTGTTCGCGCTGTCGAACCCGGACCCGGAGGTGCACCCGGACGTCGCGCGCAAGCACGCGGCGGTCGTGGCCACCGGGCGCAGCGACTTCCCGAACCAGATCAACAACGTGCTGGCCTTCCCCGGCATCTTCAAGGGCGCGTTGCAGGAGAACTCGCGGATGATCACCGACCGGATGAAGGTCGCCGCCGCGGAGGCCATCGCCGAGGTCGTCGCCGAGGAACTCGCCGCCGACAAGATCGTGCCGAGCCCGCTGGACCCGCGGGTCGCGCCCGCCGTGATCAGCGCCGTCGCCGCGGCGGCCCGCGCGGACGGGGTCGCCACCGCCTGATCCCGCCGCGGGGATCGGACATCCGGACCACTGGGGCGCACCGTTCGAGGTGCCCCCCAGTGGTCTGTCCGGTGGGCTTCGCCCGCGGCGTTCGCGTCATGACAGCCGGTGCCCGTCGTCACACGCGCGGGTGGTACCGATCGAAGGGCGACCAGCGGTTCGCTGCGGAGTCCGTGCCGGTAAGGTCAGGTCCGTAACTCGCTGTGGTGCCGATCACGTGCGGGATGGTCGGTCTTCGGTCGTGTGCCCGGTGAACGTGGCCGCTACGCAGGAGGGGTGCTGGTGACCGATCGGTACGACGGAACGCCCGCTTCCGGGGCGAGAGGCGTGACGGAACCGGCGGCGGACGGGGCGGCGGGCTCGCTCGACGACGCGGGATTACCCGACGCACCCGCGATGCTCAGCGCCGCGGACGGCACGGTCCTGCGGGTCACCGAGCAGGCCGTGCGGCTGGCCGGGGTCGCCGACGCGGCCGAGCTGCTCGGTTCGCGGCTCGGTGAACTCGTGGTGCGCGCCGGATCGGTGTCGCTGCTGCGCGGAGCCCGCGACATCGCGGTGCGGGTGCTGAGCTGGCCCTCGCCGCGGGACCCGTCGCTGCGGGTGACCGTGCTGGTGGACGTGCGCGACCTGCTGCCCGAGGACGCCGCCGCCTCCGGCGCGGAGATCGCCGACGAACGCGCCCGGCTCATCGAGGCGCAGCGCATCGCGAAGGTCGGCAGCTGGAGCGTGTATCCCGAGACCGGGCAGATGTACCACAGCCCGGTGCTCAAGGAGCTCTTCCACGCCAGCGGCACCGAGGACGCCTTCGACGGCGTCAACATGATCGTCGCGGTGCGGCCCGACGACCAGCCGAAGGCCGAGGACTTCGGGGCCCGGCTGCGCGCCGCGCCCGTCGGCAAGCTCGTCGAGGTCGAACTGCGCGACCACACCGACCGCGTCTTCCTGTGCACCGGCCGGGTCGAACGCGACGCCGCCGACCGGGTCGAACGCATCGAAGGCACCGTGCAGGACGTCACCGAGCAGCGGCTGCTGGAACGGCAGCTGCGCGACGAGCGCCGCAAGCTGCACGACGCGCAGCGGGCCGCGCGCCTCGGCACCTGGGAATGGGACGCCGCCACCGGCATCACCCAGCTGTCGGAGATGATGCGCGAGATCTGCGGGCACCTGCCCGGCGAGGCCACCAGCTACGAGAGCTACCTGCAGGGCGTGCACCCCGAGGACCGGGACCGCGTCGACGAGGCCTGGCGCGGGTTGTCCCAGTGCTTCGAGCCCGTCGAGGTCGAGCACCGCTTCGTGCGCCGCGACGGCGCCATCCGCACCCTGCGTGCCCACGGCACCGCCATCCGCGACCCCGACGGCCGGATGGTGCTCGTCGGCACCGCGCAGGACGTCACCGAGCAGCGCACCGCGCTGACCCGGATCGAGCGGTCCACGCAGCGGTTCACCGATCTGGTCGCCGTCACGCCCGTCGGTATCGGCCTGTTCGACCAGGACGAGCACCTCGTCGACGCCAACGACGCGCTGTGCGACCTGCTCGGCTACCGGCTGGAGCAGCTGCGCGGGATGAGCGCGCGGCAGATGACGCACCCGGACGAGCGTGATTCGGGGCTGCGCGCCGCCTCCGACGAGAGCGCCTCGTCCCGCGCCGGGCGGCGGAAGGTGCCGCAGCGGCTGCTGATCCGCTCCGACGGCGAACCGGTGTACTGCGAGCTGCACGTCGCGCTGTCGGTGCAGGACGACGGCACCCGGTTCTGGCTCGTGGTGTTCCAGGACATCACCGAACGCCGCCGTGCCGCCGAAGCGCTGCGCTACCAGGCCACCCACGACGACCTGACCGGGCTGCCGAACCGGGCCGCGGTCAAGGAGCTGCTCGGCACCCTGCTCGGCAGCTCCGATCCGGCCGGGGTCGCGGTGCTGTTCTGCGACATCGACAACTTCAAGCGGGTCAACGACTCGCTCGGCCACGACGCGGGCGACGAGCTGCTGGTGGCGTTGGCGCGGCGGCTCGAAGGCGGGCTGCCCGAAGGCTGCACCGCGGCGCGGCTCTCCGGTGACGAGTTCCTCATCATCTGCTCCGACATCGCCACCGTCGGCGGGCTCGACTCGCTCGCCACCCGGGTGTCCGGGCTGCTGCGCACCGCGGTGCCGGTGCACGGGCAGCTGATCCGGGTGTCGGCGTCCATCGGGGCCGCGGTGCCCAGCGGTGGTGGTTCCGGCGGGGAGGACCTGCTGCGGTTCGCCGACGCCGCCATGTTCGAGGCGAAGCGGCGCGGCGCGGGCAAGGTGTCGCTGGCCAGTCCGGCGCTGATGGCCTCCGCGGACCGGCAGCTGCACCTCGAAGGGCAGCTGCGGGAAGCGCTGAACAACGACGGGCTGACGTTGCACTACCAGCCGGTGGTGGCCTCCGACGGCACCGTGCTCACCGCCGAGGCGCTGGTGCGCTGGCCGCACCCGGACCGCGGGCTGCTCAGCCCGGACGCGTTCCTGCCCGTCGCCGAGCAGGGCGACCTGCTGCGCGAGCTGGACCGGTGGGTGCTGCGCACCGCGCTGCGCGAAGCCTCCACCTGGCCGGTGCCGAACGGGCGCCAGGTCGGGATCGCGGTGAACCTCGCCGGGCTCGTGCCCGGGGGCGCCGACTTCGTGGACGTCGTCGCCGACACCGTCGCCGAATGCGGGCTCGACTGGAACCGGGTGGTGCTCGAACTCGTCGAGACCGCGCTGGTCGACCTGCCGTCCCGCACCCGGCAGGCGATGGGGGAGCTCGTCGCGCGCGGCGTCCGGTTCGCGGTGGACGACTTCGGCACCGGCTACTCCTCGCTGGCGCGGCTCAAGGACCTGCCCGCGCAGATCATCAAGGTGGATCGGCGGTTCGTGGCCGGCGTCGGCGGCGACCCCTCCGACTTCGCCGTGGCGCAGGCCGTCGTCGGGATGGCGCGGGCCATGGGGCGGTTGTGCGTCGCCGAAGGCGTGGAGACCGCGACCCAGTTCCACGTGCTGTCCGGGGTGGGGGTGGACGCCTACCAGGGGTGGCTGTTCTCGCGGCCGATGCCGGCGCGGGAGTTCCGGGCGCTGCTGGAGACGGGCCCGCTCCCACTGACCAACGATCGGTGAGATCCCTCCGCTCGTGCTGCGCAGCTCTCGGGTGGCGGAACCTCAGCGCCCTCCTCGCTGCGGGATCTTTTTCCCGCTGCGGGCGGGGTCGCCGGCCCCGGGGGGAACGCTGCTGGGGACTCGCGGGTGATCAGGTGG
>NZ_JAIUJZ010000169.1:0-12604 GCF_020176775.1 Saccharopolyspora sp. 6M | reverse complement strand
GCCGTCGACGCGCCCGCCGCCGCGCCGCAACCCGAGCCCGCGCTGCCCGTCAGCGACCTCGCGGGCGCGCAGGAGACCGCCGCCCGGCTCTCCGAATGGCTCCGGCTGCACTTCGAGGAACCGGAGCTGCTGCGCAGGCTCGGCGGCGGCGACCGGCTCGGCGTGCTGCTCAGCGGACCGCCCGGGGCGGGCAAGGCCACCCTGGCGCGGTCGGTGGCGGCCGCGGTCGGCGCCGAGCGCGTCGAGCGCACCGCGCCCCGCGTCGCCGCCCTCGAATCCCGTTCCGCCGCCCAGCGCCTGCAGAGCTCGCTGGACCGCGCCACCGGCATCGCCGCGGGTGGCCGCGACTGCGTGCTGCTGCTCACCGACGCCGACGGCCTGCTGCCCGCCGCCGAACCGCCGCCGCTGGCGACGGTCGCGCTCGACGCGCTGGACGCCGCGATGCGCACCGGGCGGCTCGCCGTCGTGGTGACCAGCGCCCAGCCGCAGTCCCTGGACCCGCGGCTGCGCGAAACCGGCCGGGTGGACCGGGAACTGACCATCGGGCTGCCGGACGCGGCGACCCGGGTGCAGCTGCTGCGAGTGCTGCTGCGCGGCACGCCGCTGGCCGCCGACGTGGAGCTCGGCGAGCTCGCCGAGCGGACCCCCGGTTTCGTCGTCGCCGACCTGCTGGCGCTGTGCCGCGAATCAGCGGTGCGAGCGGCGCTGCGCCACCGCGGTGGCGCGGACGGCGAACCGGCCCTCGCGCAGCAGGACCTCGTCGCCGCCCTGTCCTCCGTCCGGCCGCTGTCGATGTCCACATCGGACGATCTGCGCACCGGCGGGCTCACCCTGGACGACGTGGGCGACATGGTCGAGGTGAAGCAGTCGCTGACCGAGGCGGTGCTGTGGCCGCTGCGCTACCCGGACTCGTTCACCCGGCTCGGCGTGGAACCGCCGCGCGGCGTGCTGCTGTACGGGCCGCCGGGCTGCGGCAAGACCTTCCTGGTGCGGGCGCTCGCCGGCAGCGGGCGGCTCAACGTGCTGTCGGTCAAGGGCGCCGAGCTGATGGACAAGTTCGTCGGCGAATCCGAGCGGGCCGTGCGGGAACTGTTCCTGCGGGCCAAGAACGCGGCACCCGCCCTGGTCTTCCTCGACGAGGTGGACGCGCTGGCACCACGCCGCGGCCAGTCCGGCGACTCCGGGGTGGGCGATCGGGTGGTGGCGGCGCTGCTCACCGAACTCGACGGGGTCGAGCCGATGCGGGAGGTCGTGGTGCTCGGCGCCACCAACCGCCCGGAGCTGATCGACCCGGCGCTGCTGCGGCCCGGCAGGCTGGAGCGGCTGGTGCACGTGCCGCCGCCGGACGGGGCGGCGCGGGCGGAGATCCTGCGCGCCGCGGCGCGGAACACGCCGCTGGCGTCCGATGTGGACCTGGCGGCGGTGGCGGCGGAGCTGGACGGCTACTCGGCGGCGGACTGCGCGGCGCTGGTGCGGGAATCGGCGCTGAGCGCGATGCGCGAATCGCTCAGCGCCACCGAGGTGACGGCCGCGCACCTGGCGGCCGCCCGCCGCGCGGTGCGCCCCTCGCTGGACCCGGCTCAGCTGGCGTCCCTGGCGGCCTACGCCGAGCGCCGCGGCTGACGCGGCACGGCCCGCCGGGGAGGGCGGGCCGTGCTCCGCGCGCTACTTGCCCTTCGGCATGCCCTGGTAGTCGTTCGTGATGATCGCTATGACGCCGGGGCTCGCGGGGGCGAGGCCGTCGAAGCGCGGTTCGGCGCGGGCCTGGAACGCGGCGGCGATCTCCTTCGCCTGCGCCTCCTCCGGCGTGCCCGGCCGGTAGTACACCGTGGTGGTGGGGATGACGCCCTGCGAGTAGTTGCCGACCTCCGGCACCTCGTAGCCGGCGCCGCGGAACTCGTCCGCGGCCCGGTGCGCCAAGCCCTTGATGGTGCTGTTGTTGTAGACCCGCACCACGATCCGCTGCCGCTGGTGGTCCGAGCCGGTCGAGTCCGACCCCGGCGAGTCCGGGCGCGGCTGGTTCGCGGGCGGCACCTGCGGTTCCGGGTCGGGCGTCTGCGCGGGCGGTTCCTCCGCGGCGGGCGGCGGTTCGGCGGCCGACGAGGTGGGCGGCTGCGCGGCACTCGTCGGGGCGGGCGGCAGCGGCGGCAGCGGCGCCGAGGTCTGCTGCTGGTCCACCGGCGGCGCGGCCGCGTCGTCGTCGGACCCGCCGGAGACCAGCGTCGTCAGGCCGATCACGGCCGATAGCGCGCCCGCGCCGATGAGGGCGATACCGCCGATCTTCGCGGCGGACGGGCTGGTCGGGGGTTCCCCGGAAGTCATCAGTGCCACTCGATTCCCAGTCGGCGGGCCTGCCGGGCGCGCTGCCGACTCGCCCGCACCTTGCGCAAACGTTTGATCAGCATCGGATCGGCCCGGACGGCCGCCGGATCGTCCAGCAGATCGTTCAGCACCTGGTGGTACCGGGTGCCGGACATGTCGAACAGCTCGCGGATGGCCCGTTCCTTGCCGCCCGCGCCCTTCCACCACTGCCGCTCGAACGCGAGGATGCTCAGCTCGCGGTCGCCGAGCTCCTGCCCCGCCGCGGGCTCCGGAGCGTCCGAAGTGGACTCATCGGGGGGGATGCGCGGCAGCGGCTCGGTGGGCGGGTCGACCGCCCGCAGGTGCCTGCCGGACGCGGGTTCGCCCACCGCCGCGCGACCCTCGGTACGCGCCAGTTCCTCGCACTGCCGGGCTATCTCGTGCACGGTCAGCATCTGGGCGGCGTCCATCTGGCTCCTCGCGTCGCGATCCGGGGATCCCCGCGTTCGCCGAATCACACGGGTGTGATTCCGGGCCCATTACATCACGCGCGCCCGCCCGCCGTGCGCGGCCAACACGCCCTCCGCGGAGATCCGCGGGCACCTCGGCGAAGATCACTCCGACGGGCGGCGCCCAGCCGAGCGCAGCCACTCCCGAGGCGGTCCGGAGACGGCAACCGATACCCTCCGCCGCATGGCTGTTCACCCGATCCGCATCGTGGGCGACCCGGTGCTGCACCACCCCACGCGCCCCGTCGAGCGGTTCGACGACGCGCTGCGCACCCTCGTCGAGGACATGTTCGAGACGAACACCGCCGCGAACGGCGCCGGGCTGGCGGCCACCCAGATCGGCGTGGACCTGCGGGTCTTCGTCTACGACTGCCCCGACGACGAGGGGGTCCGGCACCGCGGCGTCGTGGTCAACCCGGTGCTGGAGACCAGCGAGATCCCGCAGACCATGCCCGACCCCGAGGACGACTGGGAGGGCTGCCTGTCCGTCCCCGGCGAAGCGTTCCCCACCGGCCGGGCGAGCTGGGCGAAGGTCACCGGCTTCGACGTGGACGGCGCGCCGGTCGAGGTGGAGGGCACCGGGTTCTTCGCCCGCTGCCTGCAGCACGAGACCGACCACCTGGACGGGCACCTCTACCTGACCCGGCTCGTCGGGCGGAACGCGCGGGCCGCGAAGAAGGCCGTCAAGCGCAACGGCTGGGGAGTCCCCGGCCTCTCCTGGGACCCGGCGGTCGAAGGCGATCCGTTCGCTGAGGAGGATTGAGCTCCTCCCGTTCCGCAGGGGGTGGGTGGCGGGTGGTCCTGTTGATCGGGTGGTCGTCAGCTCAGCGGCTTCGCCGCTGACAGGAAAGAGACGCGGACCCGTCGCGCGAGGTCGGGTCGGGTGGGGCCGGTCAGCGGGGGAAGGCCTCGGTTTCCAGGGTGACGGTGAACGGGGCGGGCAGGTCGAGCGGTTTGCCGAACGGGACCGAGTGCGATTCGCGGTAGGCCTCTCGCCGTCCGGCTCGGAGAACAGGGTGATCGTGGGCCAACGCGGCGCGAAGCGGTCGATGAGCAAGTAGAACGGGATGCCGGCCTGGGCGTACGCACGGAGCTTGGTCGTCCGGTCGGTGTCGGCATTGCTCTTCGAGGTGATCTCGACCGAGAGCAGCGCGTCCTCCCCCGGGAGCACGACCGCTGGAGTCATCCGCTCGCGGAGCACGACGAGGAGATCGGGCACCACGATCCGCGAGCTCGACGGCAGGGCGATGCCCTGGGTCTGCAGGACCTCCCAATCGTCGGGCAACGCCCGCACCAACGCCTTGTTCACGCGGCTGCCGATGAGGTCGTGGTTCTGGTCCGGCGGCGGGGACATCACGATCCTCTCTTCGATGATCTCCGCGCGCCAACCTTCGGGAAGATCGAGGCCGTTCCAGACCTCGACGAACGTCTCCCAGGACGATTCCTGGAGCACCGGGGCAGCACTCGCAGCGCGGTCACCTCCTGTGCCGGTGTTGTCACGCACCGCATCCTCCCGGTCTGACAAGGTTTCGTTTTCCCTGCTAGACAGCCTAGTGTCGATCAGCTTCGCCGTCACCGGCACGAACCGGGACTTGGCAGGGCGGCATCACGGGGCTAGCCTCGGCGCCGACAACTGATCGCGGGAGCTCGCACCGGAAGCGGGCTGAGAGGGCGGCTGGATCATCCGATCCGGGGCCGCCGACCGCCCGAACCTGACCGGATAATGCCGGCGTAGGGAGTGAACGGCCGTGGCCGACGTGCGTCCTGAACCGTCCTCTGTGGACTCCGATTCCCCTGGTGTGACCACCGGACCGATCAGCGGGTCCCGCAAGGTGCACCGCGAGGTCGGCGACCTGCGGGTGCCCGCCCGCCGCATCGAGCTCAGCAACGGCGAGCACCTCGACGTCTACGACACCTCCGGGCCCTACACCGACGACGCCGCCACCATCGACGTGCACGCGGGCCTGCCCCGCACCCGCGACGGCTGGCACCGCGAGCACCCCACCCAGCTGGCCGCCGCCAAGGCCGGGGTGATCACCCGCGAGATGGAGTTCGTCGCCGCCCGCGAGGACCTGCCCGCCGAGTTCGTCCGCGACGAGATCGCCCGCGGCCGCGCGGTGCTGCCCGCCAGCCACCGCCACCCCGAGAGCGAACCGATGATCATCGGGAAGAAGTTCCTGGTGAAGGTGAACGCGAACATCGGGAACTCCGCGGTGACCTCCTCGGTGCCCGAAGAGGTCGAGAAGATGGTGTGGGCCACTCGCTGGGGCGCCGACACGATCATGGACCTGTCCACCGGCAAGCGGATCCACGAGACCCGCGAGCGCATCCTGCGCAACTCGCCGGTGCCGGTCGGCACGGTGCCGATCTACCAGGCGCTGGAGAAGGTGAACGGCGACCCGGCGAAGCTCACCTGGGAGATCTACCGGGACACCGTGGTCGAGCAGTGCGAGCAGGGCGTGGACTACATGACCGTGCACGCCGGGGTGCTGCTGCGGTACGTGCCGCTGACCGCGCAGCGCGTCACCGGGATCGTCTCCCGCGGCGGTTCGATCATGGCCGCCTGGTGCCTGGCGCACCACCGGGAGAGCTTCCTGTACGAGCACTTCTCCGAGCTGTGCGAGATCCTCCGCGAGTACGACGTCACCTTCTCGCTCGGCGACGGGCTGCGGCCCGGCTCCATCGCCGACGCCAACGACCGCGCCCAGTTCGCCGAGCTGGAGACCCTCGGCGAGCTCACCGGGATCGCCCGGGCGCACGACGTGCAGGTGATGATCGAAGGCCCCGGGCACGTGCCGATGCACAAGATCGCGGAGAACGTGCGGCTGGAGGAGGAGCTGTGCGACGAGGCGCCGTTCTACACCCTCGGCCCGCTCACCACGGACATCGCGCCCGCCTACGACCACATCACCTCCGGCATCGGCGCGGCGATGATCGCGCAGGCCGGGACCGCGATGCTCTGCTACGTCACGCCCAAGGAGCACCTCGGGCTGCCGGACCGGGACGACGTGAAGACCGGCGTGATCACCTACAAGATCGCCGCGCACGCCGGTGACCTCGCCAAGGGGCATCCGCGGGCGCAGGAGTGGGACGACGCGCTGTCCCGGGCCCGCTTCGAGTTCCGCTGGACCGACCAGTTCAACCTGGCGCTCGACCCGGACACCGCGAAGGCGTACCACGACCAGACGCTGCCCGCAGAACCCGCGAAGACCGCGCACTTCTGCTCGATGTGCGGGCCGAAGTTCTGCTCCATGAAGATCACCCAGGACGTCCGCGACTACGCCAAGGAGCACGGCCTCACCAGCGTCGAGGCGATCGAGGAAGGCATGCGGGAGAAGTCCGAGGAGTTCACCGGTTCCGGCGGCGAGGTCTACCTCCCCATCGTGAGCTGATCGGGATGACGGACGCGGTGGGCGGCGCTCCGGTGTTTCGCATCGGCAGGTTCCGCACGGGCCGGATCGACGGCGGGACGGGGTCGTAGCATGGGCCGGATGCACGAGACACCCGGCCACCTGCGACGACCCGCGCACGACACGGCCCCGCCGACGGCGCTGACCATCGCCGGGTCGGACTCGGGCGGCAGCGCGGGGATGCACGCCGACCTGCGGGCGTTCTTCTCCTGCGGGGTGCACGGCATGACGGCCGTGACCGCGGTGACCGTGCAGAACACCGTCGGCGTCACCGGGCTGGTGGAGATCCCGCCGGAGACGGTCGCCGCGCAGATCGGCGCCGTCGCCACCGACATCGGGGTGGACGCGGCGAAGACCGGGGTGCTGTCCTCGGCCGCGACCATCGAAGCGGTGCTCGCCGCCTGCGACGAGCACGGCATCGGCCGCGGCCGGCGCACCCCGTTCGTCGTGGACCCGGTCGCCGCTTCCCGCAGCGGAGAACCGCTGCTGCGCCCGGACGCGCTGGACGCGCTGCGCGACGAGGCCTTCCCGCGGGCGACGCTGGTGACGCCGAACCTGGACGAGGTGCGGCTGCTCACCGGCATCGACGCGCGCAGCCGGGACGACCTGCTGGACGCGGCGAAGGCCGTGCACGACTTCGGACCGGACTGGGTGCTGATCAAGAGCGGGCACCTGCTGGACGACCCGGAGTGCGTGGACCTGCTGTTCGACGGCACCGACGCGATCCAGCTGCCCGGGCCGCGCTACTCGACGGTGCACACGCACGGGGCGGGCGACGTGTTCGCCTCCGCGATCACCGCGGCGCTGGCGAAGGGCGCGTCGATGCCGGACGCGGTCGCCGCGGGCAAGCGGTTCGTGACGCGCAGCGTGGAGCACGCCTACCCCCTCGGCGCCGGCGTCGGGCCGGTGTCGACGTTCTGGCGGGTGAGCCCGCGCTCGTTGTGAGCGGGGCGTCCCCGGCCGCCGGAGCGCGCTGGGTACCGTCGCCGTCGGAGCAGCCGCCCGCGGCACCCGCGGCCGCGAACGGCCCAGCGGACACGCCACGAACGGGCTTGAGATACCGAATCGGGTGATTTTCGCCCGCGCGGGTAACTCACAAGGCGGGTCACGTCGACATAGAGCGTGAGGCTCGCAGCCCCCGCCGCGCTCCCGAGCGACGGCGCCGCGTGCGCTGCGCCCGTCCCGCACAGGCAACGAGAACGTCAGGAGCGAAGCGCCGCCGTGGCAGCACCCGGGTGGACGACCATGAAGGACCGGCTCCTCGCCGGGCTCAACACCGAGGCCGGCGCCCCCGACCTCCGACGACGCCAGTACGCGATGGCGGTGCTGGTCACCGCGGTGGTCGCCACCGCCGTCGGCTGGCTGCTGGACCTGCGCACCCCCGCGCTCATCGGCGGGCTCACCGCGGTGTTCGCGCTGGTCGCCGCGGGCGGGCAATCGCTGCGCTCCGACCTGCACCGGTTCTCCTGGTTCGGACCGGCGCTGGTGCTGGTCGTGGCGGTGGGGCCGCTGCTCCGCGAGATCCCGGTGCTGGCCGGGCTGCTGGTGGCGGCCGTCGTGTTCGGCTCCGGCATGCTGCCCGCCCTCGGCGAGCAGTACCGGGTCAGCGGCCAGACCTTCGCCGCGGCCACCCTCGTGTCCACCACCACCGGCATCGGATCCGGCGAACCCGCCTGGATGCTGTTCCTGTCCACCGGGGCGGGTGCGGTGTTCGCCCTGGTGCTGCGGGTGCTCATCGGCATCGGCGATCCGACCCGCGCCACCCGGCACGCCGTGGCCCGGACCCTGCTCGAACCCGGGCCGGGCGTGCTGGAGATCGCCGCGAGCGCCTGGCGCGCCGACGGGTCGAGCACCTGGCTCGGGCAGGTCCTCGCCGGGGCGGCCCGGTTCCGCGCCGCCCGCGAAACGCTGCTCGCCCAAGCCCAGCGGGCCGACCGGATCGAAGCGGAACGGCTGCACCGCATCGTCGTCGAAGCGGACCTGGTCGCCGCCGAACTCGCCCGCGCGGTGCGCTCCCGCGCCTGCACCGGGCTGCCCGCGATGGCCCGCGTCGACCCGGCGCAGGCCGTCGTCGCCGCGGGCGGCAGGCAGGACCTGCCCGAAGCGGTGCGCGGCATGAACGAAGGGCTCGACCGGATCCGCGGCGCCGTCGTGCAGCGCACCGAGGTCGCGGCCAGCCCGCCCGCGCCCGGTGGCCGCCGCCAGCGCGCCATCGGCGGCGTCAAGGCGCACCTGTCGCTGCGGTCCTCGCTGTTCCGGCACGCGCTGCGCTGCACGCTGGCCGTCGCCGTCGGCATGGTGATCGTGCTGCTGCTGGACGACCCGTCCGCGTCCACGCTGCTGCTGGCGCTGTACGTGGTGCTGGCGCCCGCGGCGCGGGACAGCATGAACGGCGCGCTGGAGCGCACCGGCGGCGCGGTGCTCGGCGTGGTGGTGCTGGCCGCGCTGATCACCCTGCTGCCCGGGGTGTACCTGCTGGTGCCGGTGATCGTCGTCGGCATGCTGCTCGGGGTGGAGCGGCTGCGCACCGACTACCAGGTGCTGCTGAGCTCGCTGATCGCGGTGACCGTGATCGACCAGGCGATGCGGCTGGACCGGCCGCTCGCGAACATCGCGATCAGCTTCGCGTCCAACACGGCCGTCGGCGCGGCCATCGCGCTCGGCGTCGGCTACATCAGCTTCATCGTGCTGCCCAGCAGCATGGTGCCGGACGTGCGCGGGGCCATCCGCTCCACCGTGTGGTCGGTGTCCGAGCTGCTGCGCAGCGTGCGGGCCGCCGGGCAGGGCCACGAGGTGCGCGCCGCCATGCAATCCGCGCACGTGCTGGCGCTGCGGCGCACCCAGGACCTGCTGGGCATGCCCGCGCTGCTGGACGAACCGGACTCGGACGAGGACCCGCAGACCACGCGGGCCGCGGCGATCGCGCTGGACGCGCTGCGCCAGGACGTGGCGACGCTGGCGTTCCGGCCCGAGGGCGAACTCGCCGTGGCGGTGCCCGCGCTCAAGGCGGTGGACCAGCTGCTCAGCGGGCGGAGCAACCCGAAGATCCCGGACATCCAGTCCGCCGGGGCGCCCGCGACGGAACTGCTGGCCAGCTCGCTGGTGGAGAACGCGCTGCACGCGCGCTCGGCGATCGACCAGACCCTCGGCAACGAGCCGTGGAAGAGCTACACGATCAACTTCGTGCGGACCGAACGGCTCCGCATCCGCTGATCACCGGGTGACCGGCCCGCCCGCCCCGGCGGGCCGGTTCAGCCCGGCGGCCTGGTTCAGCCCGGCGGGCCGGTTCAGCCCGGCAAGCCGGTTCAGCCCAGCAGGCCGGGGCTGGAGGCCTTCGCCCAGAAGCGCTGCGGGATGCGTCCCGCGCCGACCGCGAGGCGGCCCGCTTCGACGGCGGCGCGCATCGCGGCGGCCATCCGCTCCGGGTCCTGGGCCCGGGTGACGGCGCTGGCCAGCAGCACCGCGTCGCAGCCCAGCTCCATCGCCAGCGCCGCGTCGGAGGCGGTGCCGATGCCCGCGTCGAGCACGACCGGCACCGACGCCCGGGACACGATCATCTCGATGTTGTGCGGGTTCCGGATGCCCAGCCCGGTGCCGATCGGCGAGCCCAGCGGCATCACCGCCGCGCAGCCCACGTCCTCCAGCCGCGTCGCCAGCACCGGGTCGTCGTTGGTGTAGGCCAGCACCACGAAGCCCTGGTCGACGAGCTGCTCGGCCGCGTCCAGCAGCTCCACCGGGTCCGGCAGCAGCGTGTCCTCGTCGGCCACCACCTCCAGCTTCACCCAGTTCGTCCCCAGCGCTTCCCTGGCGAGCTGCGCGGTGAGCACCGCCTCCGCCGCCGTGCGGCAGCCCGCGGTGTTCGGCAGCGCCTCGATGCCGAGCCGGTGCAGCAGGTCCAGCACGCCGGTGCGGCCCCCGGCGTCGGCGCGGCGCATCGCCACCGTGGTCAGCTCGGTGCCGGAGGCCAGCAGCGCCCGCTCCAGCACCGACAGGTTCGCCGCTCCCCCGGTCCCCGTGATCAGCCGGGAGCCGAACTCCCGGCCCGCGATCACCAGCGCGTCGTCCACGTCAGCCCCCCTGCACCGCGGTGAGCACTTCGACGGCCGCCCCGTCGCGGAGTTCCGTCACCTGCCAGTTCGCCCTGGGCACCACGGTCCCGTCCACGGCGACGGCGACGCCGCGCTCGGGCACGCCGAACTCGGCGAGCACCGCCGCCAGCGTCGCGTCCACCTGCACGGGACGTTCCGCCCCGTTGATCACCACTTGCACGGTCGACCTCCTCCGTCGCCTGCGGGAACCGGTCCGGCGACCGGTGGTTCGCGGCCCGACAGCTCCGCCAGCACCGCGTCCGCGGTGATCGGCGCGAGCAGGAACCCGTTGCGGTGGTGGCCGGTCGCGGCCAGCACCCCCGGCTCCAGTTCGCCGATCACCGGCAGGTTGTCGTGCGTGCCGGGCCGCAGCCCGGCGACGGCTTCGAGCAGCTCGTACTCGGCGATGCCCGGCAGCACTCGTTCCGCGTCGGCCAGCAGGTCGCGGACGCCGCCGGCGGTGACGGTCTCGTCGAACCCGGCGTCGTGCTGGGTGGCGCCGACGACGAGCCCGCCGTCGTCGCGCGGGACCAGGTAGACCTGCCTGCCGCGCACCGGGCCGCGCACGGTGCGCGCGGGCGGGGGCAACGCGGTGGGGCGCGCCCGCAGCCGCAGCACCTCGCCCTTGACCGGGCGGATCCGGCCGGTGAGCGCCGGGTGCAGCTCGCCGGAGCGGGCACCGGCGGCGATCACCGCGACGTCGCAGCGCAGGGTCCGCTCGGCGAGCTCCACCTCGCCCGGCCGCACCCGCCGCGCCGCCCCGGCGCGGAACCGGACGCCCGCCGCCTCCGCCGCGGCCCGCAGCGCGGCCAGCGCCAGCCGGTTGTCCACCGCCAGATCGCCGGGCACCTCCAGGCCGCGCCGCACCGCGGGCCCCAGCGAGGGTTCGAGACGGCGCACCTCCCGGCCGCCGAGCCGGGTGACGGTGCGCCCCAGCGAGGCGAGGTGGTCGGCGAGCATGTCCAGCTCGGCGCGGTCGGCACCGTCCACGCCGACCACCAGCGTGCCCTCCCGACGCAGCCCGGACGGCAGCCCGGACCCGCGGGCCAGCTCGGCGGCGAACGACGGCCAGCGGCGCAGCGACTCGGACCCGAGGTCCAGCAGTTCCTCTTCCCCCGGCGCGGCCTCGGCGACCGGGGCGAGCATCCCGCCCGCGACCCACGACGCACGCCGCTCCCCCGCATCGACGACCTCGACGCGGTGGCCCGCGCGCGCGGCCGTCCACGCGACGGAGAGACCGATGACCCCGCCACCGACGACGGTGACGGACGACTGCTGCTGCATCTGCGCTCCCTGCGCCGGCATGACCCGGATCAGGTTCGACGGTCGGGGCCTGCGCCCCCTCTCAGCCCGGATCCCGGGCTCCCGTGCCAACCACCACCACCGTACTCATCCGCCCGCGCGAGGTCAGCCGCCGCCCGGCCGCGGACTACCCTGGGGGCATGCCCGGATTGGACGGTTTCGGCATCCGCACGCGGCTCGCCGACGCACGGTTGTACCTCTGCACCGACGCGCGCGCGGAGCGGGGCGATCTGGCGGAGTTCGCCGACGCCGCGCTGTCCGGCGGCGTGGACGTCGTCCAGCTGCGGGACAAGGGGCCCGGCGGGGCGCCGCTGGAGGCGCGGCAGGAGCTGGCGGCGCTGGAGGTGCTCGCGGAGGCCTGCGTTCGGCACGGCGCGCTGCTGGCGGTGAACGACCGCGCGGACGTGGCGCTGGCCGCGGAGGCCGACGTGCTGCACCTGGGGCAGGACGACCTGCCGGTGGACGTGGCGCGGCGCATCGTCGGCGACGAGGTGGTGCTGGGGCGTTCCACGCACGACGTGGTGCAGGCGGACGCGGCCTCGACCGAACCGGGCGTGGACTACTTCTGCACCGGCCCGGTGTGGACGACGCCGACGAAACCGGGCCGGGAGGCGGCGGGCATCGAGCTGGTGCGCCACGCCGCGGAGCACCGCGGGCACGGGAGGCCGTGGTTCGCGATCGGCGGCGTCGGCCACGACAACCTCGCCGAGGTGGTCGCGGCGGGCGCGGAACGGATCGTGGTGGTCCGGGCCATCACCGAGGCCGAGGACCCGCGCGCCGCCGCCGAATCCCTCAAGGCCGGACTACCCACCTGACCACCGAACCGGCCCGGCCGGGTTCGCGACTCTTTCCCGTCAGCGGCGAAGCCGCTGAGCAGCGACCACAAGAGCAACCAGACCACCCGCGGGTTCTCAGCGGTTCCCTCGCGAGGACTTTTTTTTTGGGGGGGGGGGGGGGGGCCGGGGGTCATAAGACACCCCCCCGCGGGGGGCGG